>CALVRA010000004.1 GCA_944358415.1 uncultured Bacilli bacterium
AAAAATATGCTTAAAGAAAATATGGATATTCAAACTATTTCTAGATTAACAAATCTAACTGAAACAGATATTCAAAAATTAAAAAATACTATGAATTGATGTAAACCCCATTTAGGAGACATCAAAAAAATCAAGGGCGAACGTTAGTAAGTTCATCTAGACCCTTGATTTTTATTATAATATTTATTCATTAAAATTAATTTTATTTAATAAATTTGTGGCGTATTCTTTGGAAGAATTATCACCATTTTTTTGAATATCTTTTAATAGTTGATTAGTATTTTTACTTTGAGGAAGCATATAGCCAGATTCTCTTAAAAGGTCTTCAATCATAACGGTGTTAGAGTGTATTAGAGCTTTTAAAAATTTTTCATCTTCTTTATTTTCTTTTAAAAGTTGATTTAATATTTTATTTTGAGTAATTTTGCTATTAACAATTTTAAAAAGTTCAATTATTACTTGTTCAGTTTTTTTCTGCTGGGGCGGCATTACATTTGGCATCATGGTAATAGCTCTAGCTGGGCAGGCGTTTGCGCAAGCACCACAGCCTATGCATTTATCATAATCTATTTGACCGGTTTCATTATTAGTGGCTCCAGTTGGGCAGACAAAGAGACATAAACAATCTTTTGAACATAATTTTATATTACGATGTGCATGAAATTTAGCCATATTATTTTACCTCCAATATTTTTAAATTTGGAACTTTACAAATTGGGCAAGTTTCAGGTGGTGTTGGTCCAATATAGATAAATCCACAAATGTCACATACCCAAATTTTATTATTTTTAATATAATCAATTCCTTTTTCTTG
Source organism: uncultured Bacilli bacterium (assembly GCA_944358415.1). GTDB lineage: Bacteria > Bacillota_I > Bacilli_A > RF39 > UBA660 > Coprosoma. The sequence continues at coordinate 815 of CALVRA010000004.1, forward strand.
ATAGTTATTTAAAATTACGTTCATCATGTTAGTAGATTTACTAGCCCAATTAATTACTCTTTTAGCTCCCCTATCTTGATATTTATCGGCAATATTCATAGCTGTTTCAAATTCTTTGATGTCATTATCTATATTATTTTGGATATCTTTTAAATTGCCATTTTGAATTTTTGCTTTATTTAAATAGTGATTTTTTAGTTTGAGAAAAATATTTTGCTCTTCTTCTAAATATTGTTTTTCACAGGCTTTAGCTAAGTTTGAACAGATATATGCTATTTGGGAGTTTGATAGTTCAGTTAGTTTTTCTTGTTCATTAACTTCTTCTTTAATTTCTTCTTTTGGTTTTTCTTTTAATTCTTTAAAGACTGCTTTTGGTGCGCCGCAAATAGGGCATGTCCAATCATCTGGCAAGTCTTCAAATTTTATTTTTTCTTTGGCATCATCGTAAATATAGCCACATATTGTACACTGATATTTTTTCATTATTTACTCCTTTACTCCTTAAATTCAAATTCATAATCCATGATTTTAATAGGATCACCATCTTTGGCGCCTAAGTTTCTTAGTTCGTCATCAATTCCCATTTTTCTTAATTTATTTGAAAAGCGGATGATTGATTCATCAGTATCTAAACGACTCATGATTATTAGTTTTTCAATTTCTTTACCGCTTATAATCCAAGTATCTTTTTCTTTAGTAATTTGATATGGTTTTTCTTCTTTAAATTTATAAATTACATGACTTTCAAATTTTTCATCTTGATATAAGTTTTCTTTTGGAATTTCATCTAACATATCGGCTAGCTTTAAGATTATTTTATCTATACCCTCGCCATTAATAGCAGACATTTCGTAAACTTCTTTTTTTGTTTTTTCTTTAAATTTTTCTAAATTTTCTTTTGATGATGGCATATCCATTTTATTGGCTATGATAATTTGTGGTTTTTTTATTAATGATTCATCAAAGTTTTCTAATTCTTTATTAATGGTTATATAATCTTTATATGGGTCATTAGTATAGCCGCTCATATCAATAATATGAGCAATGACTCTAGTTCTTTGGGTATGTTTTAAAAATTTATCACCTAGTCCATGTCCTAGGGAAGCGCCTTCAATTAAACCAGGAAGATCTGCTACTACAAAACTACGATTATCACTTGTTTTAACGACACCTAAGTTAGGTTTTAATGTGGTAAAAGGATAATCAGCTATTTTGGGTTTAGAGGCTGATATTTTAGATATAAATGTCGATTTACCAACACTTGGCATACCAACTAAGCCGACATCAGCCATTAGTTTTAATTCAATTTTTATTTTTATTTTTTCACCTGGTTCGCCGTTTTCAGCATAGTGAGGTGCGGGGTTAGACTGAGTGGCAAAGGCCATATTTCCCCTACCTCCTCTTCCTCCTTTAGCTATTATGTACTGCTGATTTGGTTTAGTTAAATCAGCGATGACCAAGTTAGTATCGTAATCAGTAACTACGGTTCCTTGTGGAACTGGTATAATGATATCCTCGGCATTTTTTCCATGCATACCTTTGCCCATACCATTCTCACCTTTTTGACCTTTAATGATTTTTTTATATTTAAAGTCAATTAGAGTGTTTAAACCTGGGTCAACTTTAAAGATAATATCTGAACCTTTACCACCATTACCACCAAATGGGCCTCCCATGGCAACATATTTTTCTCTTCTAAAGGCTAGACATCCATTTCCACCACTACCAGCAATTAGTTCTACTACGGCTTCATCTATAAACATAATATCACTCATTTCCTAAGTTTATTATACATTATTTGCCTTTTTTTAACAATAGAAAAAGGGATTAATCATCCCAATTGATAGTGGCATTATATGCGCCCCAAGTTGTTCCTTCGGCTGCTTCTATTTCTTCATCAGTACCTACTCCTTTAATTTTGTCTTGAGTATTTCTAATATAAAATACTAAATTATCATTATTATTAAAAGCAGTTACATGAATTTGTTTGATAGTACTTTCAATGGTTACATTGATTAGTTTTTTATTGGAAAAGGCATTTGGACCGATATAATCAACAATTTGTCCATAAATGGTAGTAGGAATATAGACGGTTTTTTCACATGTTGAATCGTAACCAGTTATTTGAAGATTATTGCTATCTAAGGGGCTTGTTTCTGTTTCAAAACATTTTGGACTTGTCTGTATTTTTTGAACATCATTTAATACACTTTCTTTTATTTTATCATTTGCTAGTTTTCTACTAGCAAGGATAGATACAGTACCTAATATTAATATTAAAAACAAAGATAATATACCATACAAAAGGGCGGAGGTTATAAAGCCATTTTTTTTCATTTGGTTCATCCCCTATTCTTTTAATTAAATTATACCTTATTTATTTTGTTTATTCAAGTAGGTTTATATCATGTTCTTATAGGGAATGAGTGAATAAAATATTATAGGTGATATTATGCGTAATTTTTGGTGTGGAAGGGGCAAGTGGTCAATTATTTGTCTAATTAGTATGATTATTCTATTTTATCAAATTTTGATTACTATATTTGTGGTTACTAGGTTTAATGTGTTTTTAATTTTTATTTTTATGATCTTATTATTTTGTTCAGTCTTTAGACTTTTTTGGTGATATTAGGTTTTCTGTTTTATATATTTTATCTATCATTTGACTAATTTCTCTACAGTTTTTATATTCTGAGGCTTGAATATTTATTAAATCTGGAAGAGATATTAGAATAAATAACAGTTCTTTTTCATCTTTTTTTAAAGGATAGATTTTTTCATATTCATCAATAAGTGGTTCAAAGTCAAAGTCTAAGGCATGATTTTGATAAAGTTTATATAAATCAAAAACCGGACTGGCTATTTTAGTTTTATCCCAACTGATTAAGTAAGGGGTTTTAGACTGTAAGAAGTGATCTAATTTTAAGTTATTATGAAGGACGACTCTACGTTCTTTTCTTTTTTCTTTTATTTGGACGTGCCATTTGTCTAATCTTTGTTTATTTTGGTCAATGGTATCATATATTTTAGAGATGTTTCTAGCTAATAATTGTTCATGTGGACTCATATAGACTTTAGTTTCAATCATTGTTATAATATCTGTGTAATATAAATATAGGTAATTTAGGTTATTGTTTAAGTCTTCATATATTTGTTCATAGTAGTCTAAGTCAATTTCTTTATAATGGGTTGTTTTACTATGAAGTAAGGCAGTTAATTTGATTAAGTCTAATATTTTTTGATCATCTGGGATATCTAGTGGTTCAATATAGTTTTCTAATTGATAGGAATCATTTTGGTTATTTAAAAAGAAGGGAATGTAATCAAAACTGCGCGCTTTTAAATAGTTTAAAATTTGCGGATTTAATTTTCCTTCTTTATAGATGAATTTTCCTTCATTTGTTTCGATTAAGGTAGCTTTACCCTTTTTTTTATAACTTCTTGGTTTTAGCCCTTTACTTTTTAAGATTTGATTAATTTTCACTTTGAGCAATTATTAGTTTATTTCCTATTTGCATGTCATTTAAGTCATTATAGGCTTCTAAAGTTTCTCTTGTTATTTCATATTTTTGTAAGATTGATTCTACTGTGTCATTTTCGGTGATGACATGAACTTTATAGACTGAGTATCTTTCATTATCATCAAGGTTTTCAAATATTGATCCAGTTTCATCTTTGTTTTCTGTTATTTGCACTTCTCTATTTTCTACTTCTTCTTTTTGTACTTCTTTTTTTATTTCTGGTTCGATTTTAACTTCTTCTAAACCATCAATGACAACTTCAATATTAACTGATAGTATTTCATTATTGATTAATTCATAGTAGAAGTCATTGATATCGACTTCGATATTTTGCGTATTATATTTTTTATCAATGGATATATCAAACGGCAGTTTATATTCAAATGGATCAAAGTTTATACTAGCTTCAGTTATTTTATATGTTCCACTGATTATAAATTCACCGGATATTTGATGTTCTTCTACTAGTTTTAAGGTGTGTTCAAGTGAAATACTAGTGATTTCATAGATGTTTTGGTCAAATTTTAATTCTTTTTGAAATGGTATTAATTTTTTCATAGCATCTCCTCCTAAGAAAGTATATGTTTATTTAAATTAATAATTCATATATTTTGCTGGCATTATCAAAGCTTGTTTTACTCCAAATGTTTTGTAGGTATTCATCTTTATTATTTTGATATTTTAAATAATAAGCATGTTCCCAAAGATCAATGTTAAATAATGGGGTTAAGTTATAAGAAAGTGGTGTTTCTTGATTTGGCATATTTATTATTTGAAGATTTCCTTTATTATCACTGACTAAAAAGGTATATCCTGAGCCTTTTAAAAGTTTAGCTTTAGTTATAAAGTTAGTTTTAAAGTTTTCAAAGTTTCCAAAGGTTTCGTTTATTTTAGTTAATAGTTTTCCTTTAGGCAAAGAGGGATTTGGGTTTAAACTTTGAAAATAGAGATTATGGTTTAATACTCCCCCAGCGTTATATAGTATTTCTCCTCTTTTGTTAATTGGAAATTCATCTATTCTTTTTGGTATTTGGTTTAATGGAATGGTTGAATTTGTTAATTTATTTAAATTTTCCATATATTTTTTATGATGTTTATTATAGTGTATATTAACAGTTTTTTCATCAATGATTGGTTCTAAAGCGTAATAAGGATAAGGCAAGTTTATAACATTATACATAATTTTCCTCCCATTAATTATATGTGTTTTTATGAAAAAAAACACGATTTTTTTCGCGTTTTATATTTTCGATTTATATATGAAGTAACCACAGTGTGCTCTCATGAAATATCCTTTATAACTTGCTTTTACTAAGGGATATCTTGGAGAGTTTTTCTTTTTTAGTCTTCTTAGTTTTCGTTTTACACGTTTTTTTGTTTGATTATTAATTAAAACGATTAGTTTTTTATTTTTTAGGAAAAATTTATAGCCTAAGAAGTTGAAACCTTTTTTCATATCATATATTTGAGTTTTTCTATTTAATTTAAGTTTTACTGTTTCTAAGTATTTTTCAATTTCTTTTAGGCAAAATTTTAAGTATTCTTTATCATGATAGAATAAAATAAAGTCATCCATATATCTGATATAGCATTTGATTCTTAAGTTTTCTTTTATGAAATGATCTAAACCATTTAAGTAATAAACGGCTAGAATTTGACTTGTTTCGTTACCAATTGGAAGACCTGTTCCTTTTTTATATCTAGGGAGTCTTGATAATTCTATTTTCTTTTTTTCTATATCAGTGATATTTTTGCTTTCTAATTTTTTTATTTCTGTTTGAATGAGTTTATTTATTAATTCATTGATATTTTCATTATCGGTACTAGATATGATGTTAGAAAGAAGATTTAAAATATCTTGATCTTTAATATCAGCTGATAGTTTTTCTAATAGTACTTGATGGTCAATGTTATAGAAATATTTACTAATATCACATTTTAAGACATAGAAATTATCATATTTCATTTTCATTTTATTGATATATTTTTTTGTATAGTAAAGTCCCATTTTATTTCCTTTCCCTTTTCTTGTAGCAACATTCATTTCGATTAATTTAGGGCTTAAAGTTGGAATTAGGATATATTTACTAACTAGATGGTTAACAATTTTATCTTTAATATTTTCACTCATAATGATACGATATTTAGGAATACTTATTAAAAATACACTATAATCACTATGGGAGTATGTTTTTGCTTTTAATTGGTTTAAAACATTTATTACATTGCATGAAAAAGCAAGTTCAAACCGAACGAGCTTTTCTTTATGTTTAGTATTTGAATATATATTTTTATAAACATCTATTATACGATCTATTGACAGTATATCATTATATTTAATCATTTAATTCCTACACTTATTAGTTTGTATCCACCAATACTTTTTTTATAGTTATATACTTGCATGGTTCCTTGGTCTAAAAGTTCACTGACTGTTTTTTTTGTATAAGGGCCTATTTCTTTATCAGAAAGGTCATATACTGTATTATCTTTGATATAACCAGATTTAACATTTACTTTTAATTCATCAGTACCAGTGAATCCATATAGTTTAGTTATATAGTGTTTATCACATGTCGCTTTAGTTTTAGTTATTTTGCCATTAGAGGCAGTATATTTATATCCATTAAAGTTATAAGTAAAGTTTTCTTGAATATTGTCAGTTATTTTAGATGCGATTTTTTTATAGTCATCAAAACTAACGTTATCTTTTAACATGTCTTCTTTATCCATTTGTGAAAAGATTAAGTATAATATGGTTTTTGAGTCCATTTCATCTATGTTTTCGTCTTTAGTAATATATGTGATATCACTACAATTATTTTCTAGTTTATCTATATATAAGTTTTCAACGATATTATGATCAACTGGTTTTAGTTTATCTTCTTTCATAAGTATAAATAAGATAAGTGCAATTATTATAATTAAAATAATTATTACACATATTATGATTTTAGTTTTCTTCTTTTCTTTTAAGGCCATAAACCATCCTCCTTATTTCTAATAAAAACTTACTAATTACTTCAAATTGATGTCTACTAATGATTTTTTTATCATATGAGATTCTTGTATAAAAATCACTCATTGATAATTTTACTAATAAATCTTTTAAGTGTTTTTCTTTAATTCTTAAACTATCATTTATATTATAGGCAAATATGCATTCTATTAGTTCATAATTATTTTTTTCAATATTTTGTTTTAATATTATTTCTTTTTTAGGGTAATTAATTAATATTTTATTAATATAATTAATTGTTTTATAAGTGTTATTTAACACTTTAAAATTGTAATTCATACTTCTTTTTATTGTTTTATTGCATTTAGGAAAGGGAAAAAATTTTATAAGTTTAGTTTTTTTAATATAATGTGTGGCTGAGGGGGATTAGCCCTCACCACTAATATAGTCACAGTTTTATAAATTATTTTAAGTCATAAAGCATCTATATTATCTTTTTAGGCTGTGCCAGGGAATTAACCTTGTTTCCAATCTAAATTTGATTATTACTTAACGTAATTACTTCCTCTCGTTATTGGCCGTAGCCTTATAACACACGGTTCGTTAGTAAATACTTACTAACTGTAGTAGGAAATTGGGCGGACGCCGTAGCCGTTGTAGACATAGCTGTTGCAAAGAGTACCTGGACTGCAGACATAGAACTCGCGAGCACTGCTATCATCGTTGAAGAGCGACGGCGTCATAGTCCAATATGTCGTACCTGTGTATAAGTAGTATAACGTACTTTGTGAGCTCATACGACCTCCTGCCATGCTGACTTTGTCAGCAGTAATTAAGCCTACCGGCTTATTTAAATCGCCATTTCCTTTGATTGTTGTCACTGAAAATTTATCGTTGTCTTGTGGACATGTTAAGCTTGGACTTATACTTGAACCTGCCCAATTATAGAATCTAGGATAGCTATACATTGCTGGAGTTACTCCATAACCCTCACCTACATAAGGTGCTGATTTATATGGTGAAAGTTGTCTATTGTTACAGAAAATCGTGTCTTTTGAAATCATGTCATCAACTGATGATAAGTTACTATCATACCAACTTTCTAAGTATGTTTTCATTGTGCTGTTTATTTCATTAGCATGAGCACCTGCATAAGATGTTGAAGACCATTCTACAGCTTTAACACTCATTGAAGTTGCTGAGACATATTTTTGTACATGATTTAATCTTTGACAAGTTCCTGTTGCAGAGGTACTAAAACATGTGTAATATCCTGATGAATTATATTTATCGCGGTATTCAGTTAAATTTGCTTGAACTAAGTCACCGGATAATTTAAATGCATTTGCATTTTTATCAAATGTATAACTTGTACCAAAGTAATATTTTGCACTTGAGTTTAATCCTGTGTATGTGAATGCGGCAGTTGCTTCTGATATTTGATTATCACTTGGGTCACCATACATGTAACCTACATAGGCATTATCACTCCACCAGCTATTAAAGGCTTTTGTGGTTACTTGTCTATTACTACTAGCTTCACCATTTTCATGTGGAGATGTTCCATCATAAATTAATCTTAATGTTCCATCACCATTTACTCTGATGATTCTCCAATATTTATTAGCTAATTTTACATAGTTACCGGCAACTGCTCCTCTAAAGTAATAACTTGTGCCATCATCATCATTTGTAGCATACATTCCAGTACCAGTGTTATCATAACTACTTACTCTTGCGGTGTAATCATATTTAGTCATGGTATAGGTTTTTACACCGGTTGATGAGTTAGTTGATGTTGTGAAATTTGTTATTTTATATAAGGTAGTACATGATGTATTAGTAGATACGCAAGTATAGTAATCTTTACCATCTGAGAAGTCTATTGTTTCTGGGTCAGTCATTTTATATCCACTTAAGGTATAGTATCCAGTAGTTGGATTAAATGTATAAGCATTTGAAATATTATGGTATGTTGTATCACTTCTAGTTGTTGTGTTATTGGCATGACTTTCTGTGTATACAATTGATGGTGAAGTAACTGTAAATGATGGGGTCCCTTTATCCTTTATTATCTGTTTTGCAGTATCTATATTTTTTTCTTGAGCTGCTGTTGCGATTACACAATCTGATAGATTGGTTATACCATTTTGTTTACAGAATGTGGTTAGAGCTATGTTAGTACTTTTAGCTATTGGTTCACTTTCGTTTCCAGCAACGTCTTCAACATAAGCTGTTACTAAATAGTCACCTGCTTCTAGGTTAGTAAATGTATAGTATGGGGTATCACTTTCAATATAAGTTTTACCACTATCTTTACTAAAGTAATATTTTGCTAGACCACTTTCATTATCTTGGGCTGTTAATGTGATTGTCATGGTATCTTCTAAGGTTTCTAAGGTCATATCAGTTACTTTTGGATCTACGCCATCTACTTTATTAGCTCCAGTACATTTTGTGGTTGTGTTTCCTCTATTATCTTTAGCTGTAACACATAATGTTTGAAGATTTGCAGACGAACCAAATTGATATGTGGTCTGACCATTTGTTAGACTCATGGATGTATTTGGGGTACATTCGCCACTAGATACACAGTAAGCCATATTTTTTAGACCACGATCGTCTTTGGCAATTACATTGATATCTAAGCCCTTATACCAGCCATTATTTCCTTCGATGTTATTACCTTTTATTAGTTGTAAATCTGGTGGGGTGTCATCTGAACAAGTATAATACAGTTCATCGATAGCATCTTGGACATTTTCGGATTTTAATCCACTAGCCTTATTGTCATAAGATATTTCATTACTTGGAAAGTATACTACGGCGTATACTACAGCACTAGCACTAAAAATAAGAGTTCCAAATAAAAAACTAATTAAATTTTTTTTAAAATAAAATTTAGTTTTTTTATTCATTTTTTTATTCCTTATGAGCATACATCATATAACTCTTCTATAGCGTCTTGGACGTTTTGTGAGTTCATACCACTTTCGGTATTAATATAAGTAGCTTGATTACTTGGAAAAACTCCTTGTGCATAAACTGTGACAGTTAAGGGCATAATAATGCTGAGGACAAAACCCAATAAATATCTCTTAGAAAATTCTTTTAATTTTTCTTTATTATGAGACATATTATTCTCTCCTTTATTTTAATTTTAGCACAATATTGCGGAAAAGACAATATTAAAAGAAATAGCCTTTACAATCAATATAGGGGTGTAAAAATGGTGTTTAGCCTTAAAAAATTCCAAGATGTCCGAGTTGACAATGATTTGTCACAAAAAGACATGAGTCAGATTTTAGGTATTTCCGAAGATGTATACAGTAATCAAGAAAATGGAAGAAGTAATATGCGAATTGATGTAGCAGTTAAGTTTGCGAATTACTTTGGACTTAGTTTAGATTATTTACTAAGTATTAGCAATAAGAAAATCTTTAAATGTAATATTTTATATGATGCTTCTAAGACTAGGCATATTTTAAGGAAAGTTAGATTAAATAGAAAGTTATCTCAAGAACGGATGGCAAATTTATTAAATATTCCTCAGAGAACTTATAGTAGTTACGAATGTGGGTATAGAGCAATCCCACTTGAGTTTTTATTTTATTTTGCTTTAAAATTTTCTATTTCTGTAGATTTTTTAACTGGAAGAAAAAACACTGAAAAGATTTAATCTTCAGTGTTTTCTAATTTTTGAATAGTTTTTTCATCTAAACCTGTTAATCTAGAAATATCAGATATTTTCATGTTTTCTTTTAACATCTTTTTAGCAATTTCTATTGCTTTACTGTTTGATCCTTGTTCTAATCCTTGTTCTAGGCCTTCTTTTATTGCTTCGTCATGATCAATTTTTTTCATCCATTCATCCATTTTTTCTTTGTCATATAAACCTATAATGTGTTCATCTTCATTTAAATCTTCAATTATTTTTGCCATATTTTCCAAATCCTCATCTCCTTTAGATATTTCTCTTAACTGTTTTCTGCTTGTTAATTGAAACATTACTAATACTTTCTCAATTTTTGAAAGCTCAATATTATTATAATACTTATCTAAAGGATTTGCCATATTTATGTGGATTCTTTTAAAATTTTCTTCTTCTATAAATTTCCCTGTATCATCTTTCATTGTAAATTCAATGAATAATCGGTCATCAAATCTATTTACAACATTAAAGTTTAACTGTAATGTTTCACTTTTTCCCATTTTATCTCCTGATAAATATCTATCATAAGCTATTTTATGATGATATACATTATTTTTGGCAATCATACTGGCTTTCGCACTTTTATTGGCTTCTATATTTATTATTGTTCCTTCTACTTTTACTATAATATCAGTTATCTTTTTTCTTTCTTTATGATTTTCAACTGGTAATTCTGTATTAGCAAATACTAGATTTTCATAGATATATCTTGGTGAATAAACTGTTATTTGGCTTATAATTAAGGATAGTAATTTTCTAAATTTTGGATTTTGAACAATGGATTTAAATATTGGATCAAACATTGATGTTATAAGTGTATCTGAATTTTTCTTTGTTTCAGGTTTAATACTTGTTTTTGGCATATTTGCCCTCCTTTCTTTTTGAGGTTTCCCTCTATATATTAACATACGACGTTTTTTAGTCTTTTCCTTTTTTTCATGAAAAAAATACTGAATTTTTTAATTTTCAGTATTTAAATCATCTAAAAAGTCATCAATAGTTAGAATTTGTTTATCTATTTGATCTAAAGAAATATTTTGTTTTGTTTCTTCTTTATGGACTAGCTCTATGTTATTTTGATTTGCACTTTCTAAGTCTTTAGAGGTTAGAAGTTTTGTTTTGATAAACGTTTTTTTAATTTTATCTTTAGTTATATTTGAACCTGTTTGATATCTATCACAAATTGGAAATTCAGAATATTTATGGTAAGTTATTTCGTTCGTTAAAATACCAATTTCACTTTTATTATTAATAATTAAACTACTTATCAATTTATAAGGGTTAGTTTTGACATCTCTAATGGCTAAAAGACCTTTCCTAGCTCTAGTCATTTGATCAAATTCTTCTAATTTAACTCTTTTAGCTGTTCCTTTATCGGTTATGAATAAGGCATATTCATCTTTAGGGTTATTGAAAGATTCACCATTTATAACATAGTCATCTTTGAGGTTGATAGCTTTTACTCCACTACCTCTTAAACCAGTTAATGGAATTTCATCTGCTTTATATCTTAGGGCAAGACCATTATGGGTAGTCACAAAGACTTCATTTTTTTCTTTAACTACTGACAATACTTTATCTTTTGGTTTGAGTTTCATTAAATTTATTGGTTTAGTATATCTTTGGACTTTTAAGTCTTGGATATTAGTCTTTTTTACCATACCATTTTTAGTAAAGGAAATGAAATTTATATTTTCTTTAAAGTTTTTAGTTAGGTAAGAAGCGATTATGTCTTCATCACTACTTATTTTAATAATATTACTGATGTGTTTACCTAAATCTTTCCATTTTTGATCAGGTAATTCATATACTGGGACATAAAGGAAGTTTCCTAAAGATGTGAATAAAAGTAAAGTGTCCATGGTGTTTGCTTCATATACAGCTGTTTTATAATCTTTATCTTTTAAGCCAGTTTCATCACTATTAGAAGCTGAATAACTTCTTAGAGATACTCTTTTGACATATCCTTCATTTGTGATTACTACTATACATTCCTCTTTGGGAATTAATGAAGTTGTGTCAATTTTTATTTCTGTTACTTCATCTTTTATTTGGGTTTTTCTTGGAGTGGCATATTCTTTTTTTATCATTTTAAGTTCGGTTTTCATAACATGTTTTAAGGCTTCTTCATTTTCTAGAATACTTGTCCAAATATTTATTTCTTTTTGTTTTTCTTCCATCTCGTTTTTTAATTCAGTAACATCAGTATTGGTTAATTTATATAGCTGTAAATTAACGATAGCTTCAGCTTGAGGTTTGGTGAAATCAAATTCTGTTTGCAAGTTTTCAACGGCATTTGCTTTATTTTTTGATGCTCTAATGACTTTAATGACTTCGTCTAAGATTGATAAGGCTTTGATTAGGCCTTCTAAGATATGCATTCTTGCTTTAGCTACTTTTAAATCAAATTCGGTTCTTCTTGTGATGACTTCTTTTTGGTGAGCTATATAAGCGTCTAATATCTCTAATATACCTAAAACCATTGGTCTACGGTTAACGATAGCTACCATATTATAGTTATAAGAAATCATCATATCAGTATTTTTAAGTAAGTAATTTATTATTAATTCTTCGTTAGCATCTTTTTTTAAATCAATGGCTATTTGAAGTCCATTTCTATCGGTTTCATCTCTAATTTCTTGGATACCATCTATTTTCTTTTCAATTCTAATTTCATCGATTTTTTTAACTAGGTTTGCTTTATTTACTTCGTAAGGTATTTCCGAGATTATTATTTGTCTTTTTGATTTGGGACCAGTTATTTCATATTTACATCTAACGTTTATTTTGCCTTTGCCAGTAGTAAATGCTTCTTTTATACCTTTTAGGCCTTCGGCTATACCACCAGTTGGAAAATCTGGTCCTTTAACGATATCTAATATGGTATCTAATTTACAGTTAGGACTATCAATTCTTTTTATTGTGGCATCAATGATTTCTCCTAAGTTATGTGGTGGGATATTTGTGGCATATCCAGCTGATATACCTGTAGCACCATTAACTAAAAGATTTGGGAAACGAGCTGGTAAGACGGTGGGTTCTAGTAGAGTGTCATCATAGTTTAAACTCATTAAAACAGTATCTTTATTAATGTCTTTTAAAAGTTCACCGGCAACTTTCGTTAGTCTTGCTTCAGTATAACGCATGGCAGCTGCGCCATCACCATCCATAGAACCGTTGTTTCCTTGCATTTCAACATAGCACAAATTATTTTTCCACCACTGACTCATTCTAACTAGGGCATCATAAATACTAGAGTCTCCATGGGGGTGATAATAACCCATGATGTTTCCAACTGCTTTGGCAGATTTTTTTGTTGGTTTATCATAGGTGTTTCCATCTTTATACATACCGTAAAGAATTCTTCTTTGTACTGGCTTTAGTCCATCTCTAACATCTGGGAGAGCTCTATCTTGAATGATGGCTTTAGCATATCTACTAAAGCTATCGCCCATGATATACTCTAAGGAATAATCATATATTCTTTTTACTGCTTCTTCCAATTTATATCACCTACTTCGCATAATTATCTTCTAAAGTAAATTCGACGTTTTCTTCAATCCATTTTTTTCTAGGTTCAACGTTATCGCCCATAAGAACGCTTACTCTTCTTTCAGCTAATGAGGCGTCAGTTAGATTTACTTTGATTAAACTTCGTTTGTTTGGATCCATAGTGGTCTCCCAAAGTTGTTCGGCGTTCATTTCACCTAGTCCTTTATATCTTTGTTTTTCAAGTTTTATTTTATTTTGTTTTCTGATTTCTTCGGCTCCTTCATCGTCCCAGGCATATCCATAGACTTTATTACCATTTTTTAAGGCATAAAGTGGTGGCATAGCGATATATAAATGACCATTTTCGATTAATGGTTTCATGAAACGATAGAAAAAGGTTAAAAGTAATATGGCAATGTGTGCGCCGTCATCGTCAGCATCGGTCATGATAATTACTTTATCATAGTTACAGTCTTCGATTTTGAAGTCACTACCGATTCCAGCTCCAATTGTTTGTATCATGGTGTTTATTTCATTATTTGATAAGACGTCGGTTAATGAGGCTTTTTCAGTGTTTATGACTTTGCCTCTTAAAGGTAAGATGGCTTGGAATTTTCGATCTCTACCTTGTTTAGCTGAGCCACCAGCTGAGTCTCCTTCGACTAAGAAAAGCTCATTTATTTTTGGATTTTTGGTTTGAGCTGGGGTAAATTTATCACTGATTGATTTTTCTTTTCTATTTTTTCCTTTACCATTTCGAGCTTCATCTCTAGCTTTTCTAGCGGCCTCTCTTACTTGTTTTGATTTAACCATTTTTTCTAAGATTTTAGTGGCTATTTCTTTATTTTCTTCTAGGAAAAATTGAAGGTTTTCGGTTGTAATACTATCAGTAGCAGTTCTGGCAACTGGAGAACCTAATTTGCCTTTGGTTTGGCCTTCAAATTGAAGAAGCTTCTCAGGTATTTGAAGACTTATAATAGCAGTTAGCCCTTCTCTAGTGTCTGGGCCTTCAAAGTTTTTATCTTTAGCTTTTAAATATCCATTATTTCTAGCATAATCATTGAAAACTCTTGTAATAGCGGTTTTAAATCCAACTTCATGGGTACCACCATCTGATGTTTTGACATTATTGACAAAGGATATTATGTTATCTGAATAACTTTCGGTATATTGAAAAGCTATTTCAACATTTATACCATCTTTGGTACCATGAAAGTCATAAGGTTTATGAAGCGGTTTTTTATCGGTGTTTAAGTATTCAGCAAAGGCATTTAACCCTTTTTCATAGTGATATGATTCTTTTCTATCGGTATTTTCATCATAAATCTCTATAGTAATATTTTTTAATAAGAAGGCACTTTCTTGCATTCTTTCACAGATTGTAGAGAATGAAAAGTTTGTGTTTTGAAAGATTTCATCATCAGGCATAAATCTTACTTTGACACCGGTTTTATTTGTTTTACCTATTTGTTTTAATGGTTTATCTAAGTGTCCACCATTTTTAAAACTTATTTGATATTCTTTACCGTCTCTTTTGATATTTACTTCCATCCATTTACTTAATGCATTTACAACAGAAGCTCCAACACCATGAAGTCCACCAGATACTTTATAACCTGATGTTTCAAATTTTCCACCAGCGTGCAGTACAGTATATATTACTTCTGGAGTCGATTTACCACTTTCGTGCATACCGGTCGGTATTCCTCTACCAAAGTCTTCAACACTTATACTTCCATCTTTATGAATAGTAATATTTATTTTATCACCATATCCATTTATGGCTTCATCGATACTATTATCAACAATTTCCCATACTAGGTGGTGAAGTCCTCTTTTATCGGTTGAACCAATATACATGCCGGGTCTTTTTCTAACGGCTTCTAATCCTTCTAATATTTTTATTGAATGTTCATCATATTTTGCCATATCATCACCATTAGAATTATAACAGAAAAAGCGTTAAAAAACAAATGTAAACGTCAAATTATGTATAGAAAAAGAAGGGATTTTTCCCTCCTAATTTAATAGTTTTTTTATTTCATCTAAGGCACACTGGGCGTCTTCACATTTTAAACCTGTTTTTGAATTATCATATTCTAAGTCAATGGCTCTTAATTTTATTTGAACTTGATAAGTACTACTTAGTGTATTGGTACCATCAGTCACGGTAGCAACTACAGAGCCATGATAATAAAATATGACAGTAGCTGTTTTTTCTTTTACTTCGGTGGCTGGTTCGTTATCTTTTTGATAGTAACAAGTGATTGAGCTTCCACAGCCATCTGGATATGTGATAGTTACAGTT
Organism: uncultured Bacilli bacterium; assembly: GCA_944358415.1. GTDB lineage: Bacteria > Bacillota_I > Bacilli_A > RF39 > UBA660 > Coprosoma. The sequence continues at coordinate 16,807 of CALVRA010000004.1, forward strand.
CTTGGATATATGCCTTCATCTTTAAAGGTTGGAACAGTGAAGACTGAAGTTGTGACGTTTTTATTACTTGTTTGTTGAACATTTTTTTCATTGGTTACTCTAACCATGATATTATAGGTTGTTCCTTGATTTAAATTATTAAAGGTATAAGTGTTTTTAGTTCCACCATTTACCCAATTTTTACCACCATCTAAAGAGTATTCATATTTAGTTATGTCGAAGTTAGATGAAGCATTTGCGACAACGGTTATACTATGAGAGGTGGCAGATGTAGATATATTTAAGGTTATGCTATCATTGATTGGTTCAATGTTGACATCATAACTATTACTCAACATACTTTCACCATCAGAAACAGTAGCAAGGATGGTTCCACTTTCAGTAAATTGAACTTGGGCTTCAGTACTTTTAACAGTGACTGGTGCTTGACCATTCATTTGATAGGTACATGACAAAGTATCTTTACATTCTTCTTGGAAATGAATAGTTATGGTTTTTGGATTAATACCTTCTTCAGTAAAGGTAGGTTCAATTAATTCTATTTTAACGCTTTCCATATCAATTAAGTATGGATCTTCTTTAGTTCCTGTTCCACCTGTAATAACTGTTTGTTCTGAAAGATATAATGATGGAGCGACAAAAGATGTATTTATTGAGGCATTAGTATAATTTATACTTCCAGGTTTTTGGTCTTTACTAATTATAAAGACTTGATTATTATTATCTAAAGTTGGTGTAATAGTCCACATATTACTATTTTCAGGAATGATGCTATAAATCCAGTTAGTGTTTATACATGAAGAAGTATTATTATTATTTAAACTTAAAGATCCACACTGGTTATTATTTGAATTAGCTCTTATAAATTCTGAGACAGTGATTAGACCAATTTTACCATTCCACTGAGATGTTTTTTCATCGGTCATTTGATTTTTGATGTCACCGTTGTTGGCATTAATGGCTCCAACATACCAAGCATGGTTAATAATATTAGCTTTATTAGTAGTGATTTTATTTAAATATGTATTATTCAAGTAAGTGTTTAGTGAGGCATCTTTTAAGACGGTTCCTGAAATATAGCCATTTATATAGTTATTATTAATGCCCCAGGCATTACATCCGTTATTTCCACTGGCACAGTAAGTTCCTCCTGCACCATTACTAGCTTGGTCTCTTTGACCGGCGGTATCGAAAGCATTAGCGCTTTCTGCCGATGATCTAATGATTTTGATTGTACCATCTTTTTCTAATGATATGATACGCCATAATTCATCGTTAAATCTAATATAGTTATTAGGGTTGGCACCTTTAAAGATACATTTACCGTCTTCTGTATCATCGAAATACATGCCAGAACCTGAGGTTACAACATTATCTGGGGTACATTCTAATGATGATGATGCACTATTTTGATTATCTGAGTCAAAAGCAATGGTTGAAAATGTTCCATTATTAAATTCGGCAAAAAGTCTACCTTTGTTTTGAATTGGTTTTGCATCTATTTTTGAAATAAATTCACGAAGTTTTTGGCCAATATTATTATCTTCATTATTGTTAACATAATACTGGATAGCTTTAACATCAGAGTTTGTATATATGACTGTTTTAGCCCCCATTTGTTTCATAATTGTTTGACAAAAATTATCGGTTAAATTGATATTACATTCATTATCCTTATAGACTAGCACATAAGGTTTTTCGACTGTTAGATACTCCGATAAATCATAACGATTAGTGGTTAGATAATTAGCTACAGAGGATAAATCATAAATTGATTCAACGTTATTATGACTATAGCTATTTTTATAGTTATTTGTTAAATTACTGAACTGAATGAATAGTATGATTAATATTGTTAAGACAAAGGTTGAAACTATTAGGGCTTCAGCTAGTAAAAATCCTTTTTCGTTTTTCATGTTTATCCTCCTTTTATTTTTTATTTACAATTTACCAAATATAAGTCTAATATTTATAGATATTTTTAAGTTGTTTCTAATTTAATATGGATAACATAGGCTACCTACTAAATCATATCCTGATGGACAAGTATAATAAGGTTCACTATATGAAGCAGAAATAGTAGTTGTTTTTTGACATTTCATACTACTTCCTGAACCTATTTCAGTATAACCTGATGGACAATAATAGTAACTGCTATGATATGTTGCACTTGTAGAATTGCGGCAATAAGCTGTAGGATGATATGTGTATGAACCTGGGCTTGCACAATGGTCACCATTTTCAGAATATCTGGAATCATCACATTCATCATAGGACGATTGATTATCAGTATGTGATAAGTTTCCATTATTACAAATTACAGTTCCAGTAACTCTTGTCCAGTTAGTATAACAGGTTGTTCCAGATTTATTAGGATAACCTGATGGACATGAGTAATATGATGAGCTATAGGATGCATTTGTTGTGGTTGTTTTTTGACATTTCATACTACTTCCTGAACCTATTTCAGTATAACCTGATGTGCAGTAATAGTAGCCTTCATGATATGTGGCATTGATTACCATGGTTACAGTATAGCTACTACTAGTTTTATTGATACCATCTGAAACATTAGCAACTAGTTCCCCATCGTCTGTAAAATTAACATCGACAGTAGTTGTAGTTACGTTTATAGTATTGCCATTATTTTTTTGATATGAGCATGTGAGTGTGGTTCCACACCCTTCTGGGAAGGTAATTGTAACGGTTTTGTTTTTAGCTCCTGTTTCTTTATAAGTTGGAGCAGCTAAGGTTTTAGTTATAGCATTTTTATTGGCAGTGACAATTTTACCACTTTCAGAGGTGACTCTTACTTGAACATTATAAGTAGTTGTTTGAGTTAAAGAGGTAAATCTATAAGTATTTGATGTTCCTCCATTAATCCACGTTTTTCCATCTAATGAATATTCATATAAGGTTACATTATTACTTATATTATAGTTTTCTTCTGAATCACCGACTTTAGTAGCTGCATTATACCAACCATCCGGAATATATCCTGTGTTTGCAATGATACGTGGAAGGGTTATTTGACAACTAGTATTTCCAGCTAATATGGTACAACTTTTTGACAAGCTATTTATTGACGATACGTTTGCACCTTTGACAAAAGTTGCCGTGGCAGTTTTATTTTGTAAAGTTATACTACTTCCTCCACCGCTTGAGCCATTTTGCGATGATATATTTCCTGCTTTGTCTTTGACTCATATATAATATGTTCCTTGCCCTTTGGGAATAATAATACTTCCTTCTTCTTTAGCTTTTATATCAACTTGATTCCATCCTTCAGCATTTTCGTCTGGAGTTTTGTTTTCTTCACTGATATAATAAGCTGCGATTCCACTGACGTTGTCAATGGCTTTAATATGTATTTTTGAATTTGGATCAATGGTTATACTATTTATTTTGGGAATTTCATTATCAATATTAATAATGTCTATATTGTTAGTGATTATACTGGCGCCAGTTACTCTAGCTTCTAAGGTTGATATTTTTTTAAATACAGGCAATTCAAAATTACCTTCATGGGCTGTTTGCCATGAACCATTATCTATTTTATATTGGTAAGTATATCCACTACCTAATTTTGGATATTTTATTATAACACTTCTTTCGTGAACCCATTTATTATTATTTGGATTGATAACAAAGTCTATTTGATGAACTGTTGATGTCGCACTACATTTATCATTATCAACTATTTCATAATTAATATTTTTATCATTATCGATGGTGACATAGATTGTTTTATTAGTGATATCTTCACCGGTTTCAACATCAATGACTGGACTTACAAGTGTGCCATTATCTACTAAGTCTTGAACTGGGATACAATATGATCCTGGTTTATTGGTACCAATTGTTTCTTCAATATATATTTTTATAGCATCTGAAATTAATCCTTCGCTTACTTTATTAGCTTCATTGCCGTTTTGAGCTATTTTATTAATGATTGTTGGCATAATCAATAATAAAAGCAAAGATATTATAACTATTACCCCTAAAATTTCAGTTAGTGTAAATCCTTTTTTATTCATTTTTATCACCTATATTTATTATAGTTTTTTTATGAGCTAAAAATTGTCAAATAATTTTTACTATTATCTATTTTCTATAATAATTATAAACTATTCAAGGAGGTAATGCAAGTACATTATGAAATAAGGTTTTATTTAAATGAAAGAGAAAAAAGTAAATATTATTAATATCTACTTAATTTGGGAAACACAAATTACCAGAAAGCGTATAACCTGATGGGCAGGTGTAATAATCCTCATAATATGTTGGAGTTATTGATGTGGTTTTTCGACAAGTCATGGAACTGCCACTACCAATTTGGGTGGAGCCACTTGGACAACTATAGCTATATGAAGTGTTAGGATTAGTATACGTTTTGGTTTCTTTTGTACATTTTGTTGAGCTACCTGAGCCTGTTTTTTTATATCCTGATGGACAGGTATAACTGGTGGAACTAGTTGGTGTTTCAGTCCAAGCTTTATGGCAAAGATTAGCCGCACTATAACTACTATATTGATTACTGCAGGCACCGGTGTTTTTATAACATTCTGCTCCTGAACCTGAGTATCCTTGTGAAGTTATGGCTAGGACATTACATTCACAGCTATAGCCTTGGTTAATATAGTTATTACGATAATCACGCCATTTTTGTTTTGACCCTTCTTGGTCATTACATTTAATAGTATAATATAGGCTTGGTGAGTGACTACACTGGCATACATCATTATGATCAAGATGACAACCACCAGTACATTTTTTGGTAATTGATTCAGTGGCATTGATGGTTTCTGTTTTTGTTTTATAGCATTGTGTGGAACTGCCTGAACCTGTTTTTGTATATCCTGGTGGACATGAGTATGTTGTTACTCTATTAGCACTTGTTGTGGTTGTTTTAGTACATCTTGTGTTACTGCCAGATCCTGATGTTGTGTATCCACTTGGGCAGACATATCTTTCTGGATGATAGGTTGCATATATATACATGGTAACGTTATAGGTACTACTGACTTGGTTTGTCCCATCACTTACTTTAGCAACTAAGGTACCATCATCTGTGTACTGAACATCGGCTGTTTTAGTGTTTACAGTGACTTCTGATGAGTTATTTTTTTGATATGTACAAGTATATATATCACCACAGCCATCTGGATAAGTTATGGTTACTGTTTTAGTGGTAGTTCCACTTTCTTTAAATGTTGGTAAAGGTATGGTGGCCGTTTTTGTGTCTTTATAAGCTATTTTTTGCTGGGTGGTTTGACTTGTGACACGAACGGCAATATTATAGGTTGTTCCTTGGGTTAATTTACTAAAGGTATAAGTATTATTATTATTTCCATTTTCCCAAGTTTTTCCACCATCTTTAGAATATTCATATTTGACAATATCACTTAAAGCAGTAGCTGAAGCAACAACAGTTATTTTATTGGTTGTAGATGTTGTTGAGAGATTAATAGTAATTACGTCTTCTATGACTTTTGAATTTAAAGTAATATTATTACTAATAGAATATTTAGCATTTGGTTTTCCAACGTTTACATTTCCATTATACCAGCCATCGGTTATATATTTAGGATTTGCTGTAATATTTGGCAAGGTTATTTGACAACTAGTATTTCCAGCTAATATGGTACAGCTTTTGGAAGTGCTATCTATTGAAGCAACATTTGCTCCTTTTGTAAAGGATGCTGTAACTATTTTATTTGTTAGGGTGATACTATTATTATTATTTGATGAGATATTTCCAGCACGATCTTTAACCCATACATAGTAAGTTCCCTCTCCTTTAGGAACTGTAAATGAAGCTTCGATGTTAGCATCAATATCGGTATTTATCCATCCTTCGTCATTAATATCTGGAGTTTTACTATTTTCACTTATATAATATCCGACTATGCCACTTACTTGATCAATAGCTTTAATGTTTATGTTTGAATTTGGAGCGATAGTTAGGCTATTGATTGTAGGATTTTCATTATCAATATTAATGATATCGGCTGTATTATTTATATTTTGTTTGCCTCTTACTCTAGCATACAAGGTTGATATTTTTTTAAATGGATTAGTTATTTCAAAGTTACCTTCATGGGCTGTTTGCCATGTACCATCATCTATTTTATATTCGTATGTGTTTTGGTCACCTAGTTTAGGATATGCAATAATGACTTTTCTTTCATGGACCCACTTATTACCACTTGGATTAATGATAAAATCAATTTTATAAATGGTGGAATCGGCTTTACATTCGTCTTTTTCAACTATTTTATGGGTAATTTGTCCTTTTCCATTTATTGTCACATATACTGATTTATTTGATATGTCTTCGCCAGTGGTTATGTCGATGACAGGACTGACTAATTTACCATCATCTATTAGTTCTTGAATCTGAACACAGTATGTACCTGGTTTAGTGATATCGGTATTTTCTTCTAGATAATTATCAGTAGAGGCAAAAATAAGATTATCACCTGTGTTACCAGCTTTATCACTATTATTAGCAATTTGATTAAGAATGGATGGCATGATTAATAATAATAGCAAAGATATTATAACTATTACTCCTAAAATTTCTGCTAACGTAAAACCTTTTTTATTCATTTTTATCACCTACTATTTATATTATAACTTATTTTGGTTAAAAATTTAAGATATGAGTATTACTCTTTTAATAAGTTTTCTAGGGGGATTATATTATAGCCTTTAGAAGTTATGTAATTTAGTATGGCATTTAATTCATTATTTAACGTTTGATTTACATCCAAGGATATAATAGCTCCTGGTAATAATGTTTTTTTAATACTTATTAATGGCCTTTTTTTGATAATGATTTGTGGCATGATAGTAATAGAGTTTTGAATGTTACATGTTTTTAATAAAGATTTATTAGGTTTTTCGGTATAGCAATAGTTATACAATTGTGGTCCAATATTAGTGATGATAGTTTTCATCCAAACAAAATCACTATCGTTATAGTTTTCATTATTACTTAAGTTTCCAATTGTATGACCATTTTGAATTAGGTTTATTATTTGATTATGGTGCTTTTCTAAATATTTACTTTCAATAAAAAAGGTGGCTTTGATTTTTTTTTGGTTTAAAGTATTTATGATATTTGTTAAATCATCTTGAGGGGTTGCTTTAAACATTAAAGTTACATCCATTTTTGTATTATTGCCACTAATTACGTACTTATCTTTATTTTTATCTAAGGTATTTTGGACTTTTAATGGTTTATAGATTAGTAATTTATCATCAAAGTAACCTATTTTACTCATAGCTTCATAACTTTTTTGGGTATCGACTTCCTTACCATTAATTCCTGGTATGATAGTATCTTCTTTAATTATAGGTTCTATGGCATTTTCTTTATAACCATCTTTTTTACTTTTTATTTCACTTAGTAAGGTGTCACTTAATTTAGCTGTGGTGCTGACTTTTTCTGTGTATATGAAACTGGATATCATTAGTGTTAGTAAACCTATTATTTGAAAAAATTTTTTCATATCCTCACCTATGAAATTATATGAATATGTTTGGATATTTTTCACTTTTTATTTTGATGGTCATATTATATTATGAAGGGGGCTTATTATATGAATGGACAGTATTATAATTATACAAGAAGACCTATGGGTCCTCCTCCTGGTAGACCACCAATGAATAATCAAGGAGGATTTTTAGGACCTTTCATTTTAGGCGGAATTACTGGTGGACTTATTTCACCGTTATTTTGGAATAACCGTCCTATTTATTATCCTTATTATCCATATTATCCATTTTATCGTTAAAAAAGTCTCTAATTTGAGACTTTTTCTATGTATGTTTTGGCAGCTTGATCTAAATCTTGGATGAGGTTATATATTTCTTCTTTGCTTTTTAATCTAGTACCACTGGCAAATTTATGACCTCCACCACCATGATTGGCAGCTACTTCATTGATTATTGGTCCTCTTGATCTAATGGATATGCGATAGGATCCTAGTTCTTTATCTTCGGTGGCAGTGACCCATACAAGCATTTCATTGATATGATTAAAGCTATTAATCATATTACCTGGTGTAGCGGCATCGACATTATGGTTTTTTAACGTTTCATCATTGATAATTAAGTAACCTACTTTATTTTCAGTTATTTGGTAGTTTTGGGCCATATATCCTTGGAATTTAATTTCTTTAAATGGTCTTAAGTATAATTCATTATATATTTTATTTATATCTATATCTGTTAGTTTTAATAGTTTACTTACAATAGCAAATGTTTTATCATTTGTATATGAAAACATGAATCTATTTGTATCAGCAACTAGTCCTATGTAAAGTTTTTCAGCAGATGCTTTAGTTAGTTTTAGTTTGGTATTAAGGGCTAGTTCTATTATCATTTGTGAAGCACTTGATGATTTATCGTCAATCCATTCTAATTCACACATGGTTTCAACATATGGATGATGGTCTATTTTTATGGAGTTTTTTATTCTTCTTGGGTCAATACCGTCTACTCTTCTATGATCTGGGGTGTCGGTGACGATTAATAGGGCATCATTTATGTTTTCTGGAAGTTTATCTAATTCACCAATATATTTGAATTTAGAAGCCGGAGCACCTATGGCATATACTTTTTTATCTGGAAAATTATCATTTATTATTTGTTTTAAGCCAAGTGAGCTACCTAAAGCGTCTGGGTCTGGACCAACGTGTCTAGCTATTATTATAGTGTCAGCTTTTTTTATTTTTTTATAGATTTGTTTATATATATTTAATTTAAACATAATATCACTCTTCTCTTTTTTGATTATATCATTTTTTTGCTTTAAAAACTATAGAAATTATTTTGAAAGGTTAAGATTGTAAGAAAAGATGGTTTTTATTTTAATTTTACTTATATGATGTGGTAATAATCGTATGAAAAGTATTGACTTTACTTAGATTTACATATATAATTAATGACAGCGTGTTAAGCAGCGTTATTTTGAAAGTTATAATGTGGATATTCCCTATAGGGGTTACTTGGTTTGCTGCGACTTAAGTATTGATATATTCCACCCTATAATTAAAGCAAAATAACCTTTCGCGCTTGTGGAAGGAGGAAAAATTATGGCAAGATATCTTGGCCCAACTTACAAAAAGTCTAGACGTTTTGGATTTTCTATTTTAGAAAATGGAAAAGAATTAGCTAAAAGACCTTATGCACCTGGTGAACATGGACAAGACCGCAGAAAGAAATTATCTGATTATGGTGTACAATTACAAGAAAAACAAAAGGTTAAGTTCATGTATGGTATTAGTGAAAAACAAATGAAAAAAGCATTTGAAAAAGCAGTTAAAATGAAAGGTGTAAATGGTGAGAACTTACTTAAGTTATTAGAAAGTCGTTTAGATAATTTAGTGTACAGAATTGGTTTTGCAACTACAAGAAAAGGTGCGAGACAATTAGTTAACCATGGACATGTAACTGTTAATGGCAGAAGAGTTGATATTCCATCTTATCAAGTTAAACCTGGTGATGTTATCAGTTTAATGGAAAATGATAAAGAAATGGCTATTGTTAAAGCTTCTTTAGAGGCTTTAAATAATAGAGCTGAATTTATTTCTTATGACGATAAGAAAATGGAAGCTACTTATGTTAGAATGCCAGAACGTAGTGAACTTAGTGCGGATATTGATGAAGCATTAATTATTGAATACTACAACAGAAATTAGAGAACTTTGTTTCTCTTTTTTTATGTTTAAAAAACATTAGGTTTCATCTAATGTTTCATATTGGTTACAATATCTACGCTATGACTTGTGCCTATTCTAGTGGCGCCAGCTTCAATTAGTTCATTCATTTGTTTAAAAGTAGTTATGCCACCACTAGCTTTTATTTCTAGGATATCATTTTTATGTTTATTTATTAATTTAACATCTTCTACTGATACTCCCCTTTTACCAAATCCGGTATTTGTTTTTATAAAGTTTACAAATGTTTCGTTACAAATTTCAGTCATTTTGATTATTTCTTCTTTTGTTAGTAAAGAAGTTTCGATGATTACTTTTAGGGTTTTACCATCTATTTGGTCTCTTATTTCCTCGATTTCATTTTTTACATAGTCATAGTCTTTATCTTTTAAGGCACCGACATTAATGACCATATCTATCTCATCAGCGCCGTTTTCTATGGCTTCAATAGCTTCGTAGGCTTTTACTTTTGGGGTATTCATACCTAGTGGGAATCCAACAACTGTGCATATACCAATATTGGTATCTTTTAGTAAATCTTTAGCTAATGTTACATAATATGGGTGAACGCAGACGTTTTCGAAGTTATATTCTATGGCTTCATGACATAGTTTGGCAATGTCTTCTTCTTTGGCATCCATTTTTAAGTTAGTATGATCAATATATTTTCCTATTTCCATGTTTTTTCTCCTTTTGTAGTGTTTTATTTTTGGTTATAAAATTTTTAATATCGTCATCTTGTGAAAAGTTAGTTTCATAGCTATGAATTACAGTGCTTTCAACGTCTTGCTTTCCAAAGATTTGATTTTCTCTATCTATGGCTTTTTGTAATGGAAGTTTACAGCTAATAGGAAGACCTAATATGTCTTCTATTAAATCTATAGTTTGATTATCAACAACGTTATTATTTAGATATAGAAAATCAGATATTGTCATATATGGATGGGTTTTTACAAATTTATTTAAAAGTATTTTTTCATCTGGATGATAATCTTTTTGAAACAAGACTTGATGAAGAAAGTAAAGAGGTTTGATAATTTCTAGTGAATCAGAATATCTTAAATGTTCTATTTGGTTATCTTGATGATGATTTTCTTTTAATAGTTTTTGATATTCATTAAAATGAAATTTTATTAGTCTAATTTTTAAATTTATATTTTCGTTTAAGTTTATTTCAGAGATAAAATTTAAATTTTTTTCTATTAAGCTATTTTGAATGTTTTTTATTTGTTTATCGTCAAAACAATTTGTGTATAAAAGTTCTGGATAAGAGGCCGTAATAAGATGGCCTATTTTAGTATATCCTAGTTTATCTAGTGTAAAGATAGTAAATGGATTTATCTTTAATGAATAGATGCTTTTATTTATCATTTGACAACTATGTTTACTAAACGTCCAGGAACTATAATTATTTTGACAATTTCTTTATCTTGAATAAATTTTTTTACATTTTCATTTTCTTTGGCTATTTTTTCCATTTCTTCTTTGGAAATATTTATGTTTACAGTTTCTTTGCCTCTTAATTTTCCGTTTACTTGGAAGATTATTTCACATGTTTCATCTATGGTTTTTTCTTCATCATATTTTGGCCATAGTGATTCGCATAATGGCTTACCTAAGTTATACTTTTTATTTATTTCTTCGGTAATATGCGGAGCGAATGGATTTAATAGATGAACAATTAATCTTAAATCATCTTTAGTTATTGTTTTTTGTTCATCATATTCATTTAACATAATCATGAGTGCGGATATGGCAGTATTAAATTTCATTGATTTGATATCATTGGTTACTTTTTTAATTGTTTTATGAGCTAGAGATTCTTTGGTATAACCTTTTTGATCATTTAGTTTATCGCCTATTTTCCAAAGTCTATCTAAAAATCTTTTACATCCTTTTAGGCTATTTGTACTCCAAGCGGCATCTTTTTCATAGTCACCAATGAACATTTCATATAATCTTAAAGCGTCGGCCCCATATTCTTCTATCATATCATGAGGATTGATGACATTACCTTTTGATTTACTCATTTTTTCACCATCTGGTCCTAGAATCATACCGTGTGAAGTTCTTATGTCAATTGGTTCTTTATTTGGAACAAGTCCAATATTATATAGGAACTGGTTCCAGAATCTTGCATATAGTAAGTGGCGTGCGGTGTGCTCCATACCACCATCATACCAATCAACTTTACCCCAATAATTTAGAGCATCTTTTGAGACAAATTCTTTATCATTTTTAGGATCCATATATCTTAGAAAATACCAAGATGATCCAGCCCAGTTAGGCATGGTGTCTGTTTCTCTTTTTGCTTTGGCTCCACATTTTGGACATACTGTATTAACCCAAGTATCAATTCCAGCAAGTGGACTTTCACCGTTTTCAGTTGGTTCATAGTTAGCTACATCTGGCAATAAAACTGGAAGGTCTTCTTCGTTTACAGGCTGCCATCCACATTTTTCACAGTATACTAGTGGTATTGGTTCACCCCAAAATCTTTGTCTTGAGAATACCCAATCTTGAAGTCTATAGTTGATTTTTTTATCACCTATTTTTCTTTTTTTGATTTCTTCAATCATTTTATTTATGGCTTCTGTTTTATTGGTTAAACCATTTAAAATATCTGAGTTAATATATTTACCTTCTCCAATATATGGTGTGGTATCTCCTTCAATTACTTTTATAACTTTGATATTGAATTTTGTGGCAAATTCATAATCTCTATTATCATGAGCTGGTACAGCCATAATGGCACCAGTACCATAATTCATCATGACATAATCAGATATCCAAATTTCTATAGACTTATTTGTGAATGGGTTTATAGCATTTATGCCTTCTAGTTTAACACCGGTTTTTTCTTTAGAAAGTTCGGTTCTTTCAAATTCGGTTTTTGTTTTAGCAAATTCTTGATATTCTTTGACTTTGTCCATGTTTTTGATTTTATTTTCTAATTTATTTATGATTGGGTGTTCTGGGGCAATAACCATGAATGTGGCACCATAAATGGTATCTGGTCTAGTTGTATAGACTTTGATTTTTTCTTTTTCATTTTCTATTTCAAAGTTTATTTCGGCTCCTTCTGATTTACCAATCCAATTGATTTGACCAAGTTTTACTCTTTTACTGAAGTTAGTGTCTTTTAATCCTTCGATTAAATCTTCGGCATAGTCACTCATTTTAAGCATCCACTGCTCTTTTTCTTTTTGAACTACTTTGGTTCCACATCTTTCACATACACCGCCAGCAGCGTCTTCGTTAGAAAGGCCGCTTTTACATTTTGGGCACCAATTGATGTTTTTTTTGGCTTTATAGGCCATGCCATGTTTATAGAACTGTAAGAATTGCCACTGAGTCCATTTATAGTATTCTGGGTCAGTTGTTGAAAATTCTCTATTCCAATCAAAAGATATACCTAATTCTTCAATTTGGGCTTTAAATGTTTTGATATTTTCTTTGACAGCATCTTTTGGATGGATGTGATTTTTTATGGCATATTGTTCGGCTGGGGCTCCAAAGGCATCCCATCCCATTGGAAATAGTACATTATATCCTTCCATTCTTTTTTGTCTAGCGACAGTGTCTAGGGCGGTATAGCTTCTAGCATGACCGACATGAAGTCCAGCACCTGATGGATATGGGAATTCTACTAAAAGATAATATTTTTCTTTTTCACTTCCATTTTTAGCGGCAAATGTTTGATTTTTATTCCAATAATTTTGCCAATATTTTTCTATTTTTTTAAAGTCGTACATGTTATTTTCCTTCTTTCTTTTTATAAATTGTTCCAAGTATTTTATACATTAAAAGCATGAGAGGCACCAATATGACAAAGCCAACCATTAATTTTAAAATTAAATTATCAAATATTTCAATAATAGTGCATGTTATGGCAATGATAAAGGCATTAGTTAAGGCCAGTGACTGGGCAAAATGTTTTAAGTTTATTTTATTTTTATTTATTTTATATGCTTTTTCAAAGTACATTAATTGTTTACTGGTTTTAAATTTTTCGAATCCTTTTTTTCTAAAAATAACGACTATACTATAACACAGATAAACAATGATAAAGCAAAATAAAAATGTAGCTATGTATTCCATTTTTTCCTCCTTTTAATTAAAAAAGTATTATGAATATAAGGGCGTTTTGAACGCGGTACCACCTTATTTTATAATACTTTTATTATCTTTAATTGCTTTAACGGGCATGTCCGTCTTATACTTTTCATATAAGAAGCTCCTAAGTAAGTTCATAATTATGGTTAAAAAGTTTTCACCAACCACTTTTTCTCTAAGTAACCTAATAATTATTACTGCTCTTATTCCTTGCTTTTAACTTTAATTATTATAATATATTTTTAATTATGGTTCAATAATTTTAAAATAATTTTATTAACTTTTAGTCATCGCTACTACGGCCAAATAATTGAAGCAATCTTAAGAATAGGTTAATAAAATCTAGATATAGTTCTAGGGCGCCATAAATGGCTAAATTATCTTCTGGAATAACACCTAATTGATTTAATTTAATGATTTGTTGAACATCATAAGCTGTGTATATGACAAAGATGGCAATTGCAATTATTGTAATAATTAAATCAAAACCTGAATTATTTAAGAAGATATTTATAATAGAACATACTATTATAGCTATTAAACCTATGAGTAAGTATGGACCTACTTTTGTGAAATCTGTTTTTGTTGTAGCTCCTATAAGTGCGAATACGGCAAAGATAATTGCGGCTAATAAGAATACATACATAATTGAACCTAGTTCATAGGTTACAAATATTGTTGAAAATGTAAGCCCACTTATAGCTGAGTAAATTATAAAGCTAACTATGGCGGTTGCAGGTTTCATTTTAGTAATTCTAGCTGATAAGAAAATTACTAAAGCAAATTCAAGGATAATTACTAATATGATTGTCCAACTACCCAATAATTTAAACATTGTCTCTGGATGAAGTGATACATAATAACCGGTAAAAAATGTTACTAGTAAGCCTATAAACATCCAACCAAATACTTTTGGCATTATTTTATTTGTCATTTAATTTTTTCCTCCTTTGTATAAGTATATCATTTTTAATGATTTTTATAAAGATGTTTTGAATAGTAATAGAAAAACTCGGTATTTTTTCCGAGTTTATTTGATGAGGTATGGATTTGACTGGGTTCCAGTTCCTCCTGTAATTTGGACATCAGAGGAAAGAGTTATGGCAGGGCGGACCGCGTTGTTCGTATTGTTCGCGTTGTTGTTGTTGACGTTGCCGTTGTTGTTCACATTGAACACGTTGTTAGAGTTACTAGAATTAGGCGACAAGCAAAACAGTCCAAACATATTAGTATTGCCCCATATATTGTGCCAAAAATATTTTTTCGGCCATGGCGAGGCATTCGCCCCGCTACCAAACTCCTATCGGAGTTTGCGAAATCATTCTATCCACTGTTTTATTCTTAACTCAAAGTGTATGGATTTGACTGGGTTCCATCTCCACCAGTGATTTGGACATCAGAGGAAAGAGTTATGGCAGGGCGGACCGCATAGAACGCATAGCTCGCGTCGTAGTCGTTGACGTAGCCGTTGTTGTTCACAACGAACACGTTGCGAGAGCTACCAGAAGCAGGCGACAATGTCCACCAATGACTATTTGAATCAAACATCCAATCACTATTCTTACATGTACGATAATTACTATTATATGTACTTAATGTTTTACAGCTTGTATTTGAACATGCTCTTATATATTCACTTACTGTTGGTAAGGCTACTTTTACTTTAGATGTTGTTCCTTTTTCATCATTTATTTGATCTTGCATATCATTATTATTCCATGTTACTGCACCTGCATAATATGTAGCTTCTACTATTTGACTTTTGGCAACACTTGTTAGACTATAATAATATGTACCATTTAAATATATATTAAGGGTTGCTGGTTGATTCCACTTGTTTGAATTTGATGTGTCCCAAGCTAAATTATCAGATGTATTTATCTCTTCATCCCTCATTATCTTTATTGTTCCATCTGAATTTATAGATATGATTCTCCAGCCGGCTTTCTCATTATTAAACGTTACATAATTATTGGGATTGGCTCCTTTATAAGTGTATTTTCCATCTTCATATTCATCTTTATATAATCCATCTCCTGATGTTACTATATCTACATTATCTAATATTGTATCTCCGGTTGTTGGTGGGAAACAGACATTATAAAGTTCATCTATGGCTCCTTGGACGTTATTTGAATTAAGGCCACTTGAAGTATTTGAATATGATACTTCATTTGATGGGAAAGTGACTGCTGCACACACCACTACTCCACTTACTATAATTCCGGCAATTATAAATCCTATTAGATTGGTTTTTATATATTCTTTTTTCATATTTTATTTCCTTTCGCTTTACTATAATAAATATACTACATTTCAATTTATTTGTCTATATTTTCTTTCGTTTTAATAGTAAAGACTTTACTTTCGTTAAAATATAAAATAATTTTGGAGGTAAAGGTATGAAATTGTGTGAAAGTTTGGCAATTAACTTAAAATATTTTTGTAAGAAATATGGATTTTCTCAAGAAAAGTTTGCAGAAATTTTAGGAACGACATTATCTTATTTAAATCAAATTGAAAATGGTAAAATTGATGTTAAGTGTTCGACAATTGACAAGTTTACTAATAATATTAACAATTATGACAAAAAAGCCAAGCTTAAGGCTTGGGATTTAGTTATTTTTGACAAGTCACATATTACTCATTTTTCAAGAATTGATGAGCGTAATAAATAATTATGCTTTTTTTTGACATATTTATGAATTATTTGATGTATATAATAAATGAGGTGATTTTAATGAATAAGAAAAATATATTAATGGCTTTGCTTGTGATATTTATTACTATTTTATCTAGTGGTGTTTTACTTATTTTAAAAGCTAATAATGTTTTAAAGGAAGATGAAAGTCACAATAATAATCTTGTGGCGACGGTTATAATGGCTAGTGATGATTCAGTTACAGTTAGAGATAGTGACAATATTATTTATACTTTTGGTATGAATGAAGGGGCGGAGGTTGGTGATGTTATTAAAATTGAATATAAGGGTGATTTAAACAAAAATTTTGATTTACAAGACAATGAGGTTATTAGTTTGGTGAGTGCGGATTTAAGTGAGGATGAAAATGGAATACCGATTTCTTTTTTAGATAACGGAATATTTAAGGATTATTATAAACAGGCATATAAGAAGTTACAAGAAATGAGTTTAGATGAAAAAATTTCACAAATTTTATTAGTGAGATATCCAGATGATGGAGTTTCAGTTTTAAAAAATAAACAGTTTGGAGGATATGTATTTTTTGCGAAAGATTTTCAAAATAAAAATAAAAGTGAAGTAAAAAATATGATGGATAGTTTACAATCTGTTGCAAAGATTCCAATTCTAACTGCTGTTGATGAGGAAGGTGGGAAAGTTGTTAGAATTAGTAGTAATCCATTATTAGCATCTTCTCCTTTTAAATCGTCTAGGGAGTTATATTCATCTGGTGGGCTTGAAGCTATTAAGGAAGATACTATTAATAAGAGTAATTTACTTTATGATTTAGGTCTTAATGTTAATTTAGCGCCTGTAGTTGATGTTTCTTTAGATCCTGATGATTATATGTATAGCAGAAGTTTAGGAGAAAATACAGAGATTACTTCTGAGTATGCAAGAACAGTTATTGAGGCTAGTAAAGGTCATGGGGTTTCATATACTTTAAAACATTTCCCTGGTTATGGTAATAATAAGGATACACACAGTGGCAGTGTGACTGATAATAGAAGTTATGAGGAATTACTTAAAAATGATATTCCGCCTTTTAAATCAGGAATTAATGAAGGAGCGGAGGCTGTTTTAATTAGTCATAATATTGTTACGAGTATTGATAAAGAAAATCCTGCTTCTCTTTCTTCAAGTGTTCATAATTTACTTAGAAATGAACTTGATTTTACTGGTATTATTATTACTGATGATTTAGCAATGGGAGCGACGAGTAATATTCCTGATGCGACGGTTAAAGCTGTATTAGCTGGAAATGATTTGATAATTACTACAGATTATGATGCTAGTATTAATTCAATAAAGTCTGCTATTAATAATAAAACTATTGATGAAAATTTAATTGATAAGTTAGCTTTTAGAGTTATTGCTTGGAAATATTATAAAGGTCTTAGTTTTGAAAATCAAAAATAACAGTTATAGTTTTCAGTTCTATAACTGTTATTTTAATGCTTCTATTTGTTTTTTATATAAGCCTATAGTATTCATGATTATATCTATAATCAAGTTTTAAGCTAATAATAATTTTGTCACTTTTATAGAATTTAATGACCTTTAAGTCATTAAATTTCCCCAATATATTCAAGTAATTTTAAGAACATTCTAACGAATTTTTTATCTAAGCCAACTTTAGATAATTTACGAATAGATATTCGTTTTTTCTTTATTGGTTCTTTACTAAATAAAATAGCATCTATTTTTTCTTTCATTTCAGTAGAGATTTTTAAGTCACTAATGATTCGCTCAATATCTTCGTTGATTAATCTTAAAGCGTCAATTTCAATGTCTTTACCTTTACAGCTGATTGTTAATTGTCCAATGGTTGGGACATCTTTTATTTCGATAACAAAGTTTGGTCCGTCAACATATGTTTTTAAAGATAATGATGTTTCATTAATATAAGCTGTAACATCCTCAGTTCTTTTGGTATTTCTAAAGATTATTTTATAATTACGTTTTTCTGGAATTATGCCGCTTTTACCTTGAACTGCTCTAATGACAACACTATAATTATTTTTCATATATGTATAGTCTATTTGAGTTAAGAGATAATAATCTTTACGATATAAGTCACTTTCTCCATCATCTTCAAATAAGGTATATGAATTACTTTGGCCTGGGAAAATATTTATTTCCATATTAGTAGGTGGTGTGGTATCATTGAGGTCTTCGTTATTACTTAATGGAATGATAGAACCAGATTTTGCGAATACTGGATAATCTTCATCTCTAAAGAAGCTGATATAACTTTTATTTCCTGGAAATTTTTTACCAGTGACATAATCATACCAAGTTCCTTCTGGCAAATAGAAATTATGAACAACACGATTCATGACTTCATCTTTTTGTGTTATAATTGGAGCTATTAATAAAGATGAGCCAAAGAAATATTCATTACGGTATAATACATCATCATAGAAACTTGGTTTTAAATAGTATAGTGGTTTAATTAGTTGATCACCAAATTTATGATATTTATAGGCTTCACTATATATATATGGGATTAGTTTATGTCTTAACTGTAAATATTCTTTAGCAATTGTATGGGTTTTAATATCCCATCTCCAAGGTTCTCTTTTATAATACTGACCTTTATCCACACCGAATTTTAAGATTGGTGAGAAAACACCTAATTGAATAGATCTTAAATATAGTTCATTGTCTTCAGTTCCTTTGAAGTAACCACTAACATCATGAGCAACAAAAGGCGCGCCATTATTAAAGGTATTGTTATTATAAAATGGTATTTTTCTAAGTGTACTCCAACTTACTTCTGTTTTGCCTGAATACAAAACTGGATAGCGGTGTGGGGCAATAGTGGTACCGTCTGATAATAGTAAAGGTCTTCTTTTATAATTTCTTTCCATGTCGTGGAAGTGATAATGTTTTAGAAGCATAAGTTCATTTATGTTTTGTTTATTTTCTAAATCAAGCCAATAAAAGTCTACACCTAATGTATCTAATGGATGAATAAATAATTTGAAGTATACATCGACAAATTTTGGGTCTAAGACATTATATGGAATTTTCCCAGTAGAATCATTTTGAATGTATTTTAAAGCATCATTATAGTATTTATCTATATTATAGATACCAGATGTTGGGTCAATGCTTAAGCCAATACGAATATTTTTACTGTGGAGATAGTCTATCATAGCTTTTGGGTTTGTAAAATATTTATCATTAAAAGTAAAACCTGTTCTTAAATGTTTATCTTTTAGTTTGATTCGTTTGTGCCAATCCTTATCTAAAACAAGGATAGAAAGTGGTATATCATTTCTTTCAAAGTTGTCAATTAAAGTTTTTAACCTTAAATCGTCATAGTTATCGTTACTACTCCACCAGTTACCTAAGGCATATCTTGGAGGAAGTGCAGGAAATCCAGTTATTTGATAGTAATCTTTTAAGGCTAATTCGAAGTCTTTATTATACATGAATAAGTAAGTATCTATTCTAAGTTCGTTATTTTGAGATACTGTACCATCTTCGTTAAATATAAGTGAGGTTGTATCATCAATACTGGCCATTCCTTCGGCGGAATACAATCCTTTTCCTTTTAAACCGCCTTCGGCTAAAGAAATATTTGGAAGGCCAAAGTTTCTAACTTCTGGATGACCATAATACCAATAGCGATCTGTATTTAACAGGTCAACTTTTAAATTAGCAGATGGATTGGCTTTACCTCCTAAGAAAGATTTTCCTTTGATGTAGGTTAACTTAAAATATTTAGTAGTTATAATTATAAAATTATGGTCTTCTTTA
This sequence comes from uncultured Bacilli bacterium, assembly GCA_944358415.1. GTDB lineage: Bacteria > Bacillota_I > Bacilli_A > RF39 > UBA660 > Coprosoma. The sequence goes on from CALVRA010000004.1 coordinate 37,120, forward strand.
AGATTAAATTCAGGGGTTTTCAAATCTCTATATAATACTAATTCTGTAGGATCATCTACAAAATGACCATTATCATTATATTCTAGTCTAATTAATCTTTCAGTTAAAACTGTAAAACGATAATTAGGACCGACAATAATATTATTTTTATTAGCTATGGCTCTTTTTTTATCTATTTTAAATTGCTCGCCTAGGTTATACATGAGCATCTCTCCTTATTCTTTTATATTTCATCTATTTGCATGAAATTGGTATGTTTTACTTTTTTAAATGGGTAGCCCCCAGTTATGATAATTTTATCACCTTTATTTAGTTTATATGTGGTTTCTAATTTTTGTTTAACATTTTCTGTTAATTCATCAATAGTATTTCCTTCAGCTTGGACTGGAAGTACTCCAAAATATAGTTGCAGGCTTTTAACGACGCTTGGGTTAGAAGCAGCTGCTATTATTGGGCATGGAGGTTTTAATCCGCTTATTCTTCTAGCAGTTTTACCAAAGTTTGTAGCTACTAAAATGGCTTTACAATCTAATTCATTAGCACCCAAGACTACACTTGAGGAAACTGTGGCGGTGATGCTTTTTTGTTTTTCATTTAAAGAATTTTTAAAAAAGTATTTATAGTCTATACTATCTTCAGATTCTTTGATTATTTTACTAACAACTCTAACTGTATCAACTGGATGAGCACCAATAGTGGTTTCACTTGTGAGCATAATGGCATCAATGGCTTCAGAAACTAGTGTTGATAAATCTGATACTTCTGCTCTATTTGGAACTGATTTTTTAGTGATGAAGCTATTGAATTCAGCTGTTATAACCATTAGACATCCTTCTTTATAACATTTATGAATTATTTTCTTTTGAATTATTGGCACTACTTCAATAGGAAGCTCAATACCTAAGTCTCCCCTATCTAATATGATTCCATCGGCAATATTGATAATGTTGTCAATGTCTTCGACTGCTCTTTTATTTTCTATTTTGGCTAAAAGAGCTATGTGTTCGTTTTTGAGTTCAATTAATAAATCATTGATTTCTAAGACGTCTTCAGCTGAGGAAATTGAAGATACAACTATAAAATCGACATTCATTTCATGGGCAAATAAGATATCTTCATAATCTCTATTTGTTAAAAATTTTCGGCTCATTATTGTTTCTGGTAAGTATATTTTTGAATGATCAGTAACTTCTCCACCTTTTAAAACGTCACAAACAACATAGTCTAAGCCTTTTTCTATTACTTGTAGAATGACACTTCCTTTACTTAAAATTATTTTAGTATGGTATTTTAAATCATTTACTAAGTTAGGATAATTTACGGAAAAACCGGTCATATTTCCTTTGGTTTGGTTCATATATATTCTAATTTTATCACCAGTATTTAAATGAGTTTTCCCTCCTATAAAGGTTCCTGTTCTAATACAAGGTCCTTCTAAGTCTAACATAACAGCTGTATTGGTACCAAGTTTTTCATTTGTTTCATCAATTATTTTTATTAGTCTACGGCAAACGTCATGTGAGGAGTAGCTCATATTGATTCTAATAACATCTATTCCACTTTTAATAAATTCTTCTATCTGTTTTTGTTCGTTTTTACTTTCACAAACGGTTGCGATTAATTTTGTTTTTTCCATGTTTACCGCCCTACTTTCTATATAAATTATAATGTATATGTTTTTTAAAGTCAATGAAATTTAAAAGATGTAGCTTTTAGTCTACACCTTATTTTAAATCGTCAATATTTTTCTTTAATTGTTTAGCATCTTCACCAAAAATGATTTTTAATTGGTTATCTATTTCAACAATACCTTGGGCACCCATTTTTTGAATAGCTTCTTTATTAACAAGGTCAATGTTATGAAGATTAACAACAAATCTAGAACTATTTACTTCATAATTTATTATGTTAGCAGTGCCACCTAAGTATTCAATTAATTTATTGGCTTCTAATTTAAAATCTTTACTTTTGGCTTTTAAAATAGCGAATGCTATTATTATTAATACTAAAACTATAATTGCATATTGCCATATCATGTCCATATTTATCACCTGTTACCATTATACTATAAATTTTGTGAAATTTGAAAGAAATTTTAATTTATATCATCAAAAAGTAATTTGATGTCTATTTCTAAAGCATCAGCTATTCTTCCTAAGACTGTTATTGTAAATCCTCTTTGCATTTTTTTACTTTCTATTTTAGCAATTTGTCGCCTTGTCCTGGTTCTTCTTACTTTGTGTTCGATGTGAATTTGGGTGGCGGCGTCAGCAACTACGGTGGCGTCAGCTTCAATACGGACGCAGTCCGGCCGCTCGTCTATCTCTCTTCATCGGTTCAAATCACAGGAGGAAATGGCAGTCAATCAAATCCATATGTTTTGGGATAAGTATTAAAAAATAGTGAAGGTTTTAATTACCAACACTATTTTTCTCTAATAGTTTTAACTCTTTTATAGATAATCCTGTTGCTTTAGAAATGTCATAGATATTCATTTTCATATTAAATAAATTTTTAGCTGTTTCTCTTATACCCTCTCTTATCCCCTCTTTTATGCCTTCTTTTTTGCCTTCTTTTATGCCTTCTTTTTTGCCTTCTTTTATACCTTCTTTTTTTCCCACTTTTCTTCCTTCTATTCGTCCATGTTTGAAGCCATATTCTTTAATATTTTCTAAAACTAACGCATCTAATTTTTCTTTCTCCCATGCATGAAGTACAAAGTTACTTTTACTCATATTTATCACATCCTTCATAAATTTTTGTAACTGTTTTTCATTTAATATTTGTTTTAAAAGTATATACATTTCAGTAAAGGTTTTCGCAGTTAAAGCTGCATTCCATATTACTTCTTTACTTCTTATACCATAAGTATAATATAACTTTTTGTAAGTTTCAAGACTTCTTATAATTGTTTTTTGTTTTATTGGGTATATTTTTTTATTTTCAATATCATAAAGTATTACTTTTTTACTAATATCTATATCTGATTTATGGGCATTTATATTTATTTGATATAAAGAATAATGTTTTAATTTTTTGATATTTTCACCAGTTTCTAAAAGCATACTAGCTAATTTATTTAAATATAAATTATTACGTTCCCTAACTATTTCAAATGGCATTTTATTTAATTCTATATCAATGAATATTTGATTATTTATTGATAAATACAAATCGACAATTTTATGATATTCATCTTTATTTTCTTTATAAAGTTCGTTATTTAAAAAAGTTATTTTTGATTCTTTTTTGATATTTAAATTTAATAATGAATTTAAATAGTCTTTTAAAAGATTTTTATTTCTTTGAAAAACACTTTTGAAAACAATATCATATGTCAAATTAATTAGAGTTACTTTTTTATCCAACTCTTTTAAATAGTTTATATTTATTTTTTCAATAGTTTGAATAACCATCACCTCCTATATATTAACATACGATTTTTTTGGAGGTTTTCCTTTTTGTTTTAAAAAATTTTTGGATTAAAAGTAATTGTAAGTTTAACTTGTTTAGTGTATTATATTTATGGTGATACTTTATGAAAAAGATTTCCAAGTATAAAATGGATAAATCAATTTTAATTCCAATATTAATTTTTGCAGTTATAAGTATTGTTACTTTATATGGAGCAAAAAGTATTTTACCAAGTACAATGGATCATTTAGTAACTAATCAGATTATTTGGTATATTGCTGGTTTTGTCATTATTTATTTGGTTATGACAGTTGGTAACAATTATATATACCGGATGAGCTGGCTTTTATATATAATTGGTATTATTGCTTTAATTGGTTTATTTTTCTTTGGTAAGACGATTAATGATGCGACGTGCTGGTATGAGATAAAAGGTGTTGGAACAATTCAACCTAGTGAGTTTATGAAAATTATTTTAATTATTGTTAATGCATCGATGATTTCTAAATTTAATGAGGATTTTCCTAACCCTAGTGTTAGAGAAGAATTTATGTTTTTAATTAAAATGGCAATTATTGTTTTAATTCCTAGCATTTTAACTTTTATGCAGCCAGATACTGGAGTTGTTTTAATTTATTTGCTTATTACGTTTGTGATGCTTTTTATTTCAGGAATTAGGTATAGATGGTTTATTATGATATTTGGAGTTTTGATATTTTTTGTGGTTTTAGTTTTAGGTATTTATTTTATTAGTCAAGATTTATTTATCAAAATATTTGGAACTAGTTTCTTTTTAAGGGTTGATAGACTACTTGATTGGTCTAATCAAAGCGGATATCAACTTGAAAATAGTTTGAGTGCGATTGGTTCGGCTGGTTTATTTGGGCATGGAATTACTTCTAATCCGATTTATTTTCCTGAGGCTCAAACAGATTTTATATTTGCGGTTTATGCGAGTCATTTTGGATTTATTGGTTCGGTTATTTTACTTTCACTTTTGGCGATGTTTGATATTAGATTAATTACTTTAGCTTTGAAAACTAATAAGGTTGTTAATAAATATATAATTGCTGGAGTTGTTGGGATGCTTTTATATCAGCAAATTCAAAATATTGGTATGACTTTTGGATTACTGCCAATTACAGGTATTACTTTACCTTTTATCAGCTATGGTGGTTCTAGTTTACTTAGTTATATGTTAGCTATGGGACTTATTTTTAATATTTCAAATGAGGAAATGAGATATACAAATTAAAAAAATCAGGATTACCTGATTTTTTTACTCTTCATTATTTTCTTTTTTTGCGATAACTTCTTTACCTTTATAAGTTCCACAATTTTTACATACTCTATGTGGTTTTACAGGAGCTCCACATTTTGGGCATACTGTAACAGTTTTCGCACTTATTTTGTAATGAGTACGACGCATTCTTCCACTAGTTTTACTAACTTTTCTTGCTGGTACGGCCATGATAACACCTCCTATAATAAATCTTTTAACTTAGCTAGGCCATTATTTGCCTTTGACTTGCTATCGGTTATAAGTTCCCATCCCTCACCTTTTGTTTTCATATTTTTGGCTTTAGGGCTGACAATTTTCATGGGAATTTCCATTAATATATTTTCCCATATTATTGGTAAAATATCAATAGTTTTTTGTGTTTTTTTAGAGTTTTTGATTAATTCTGTTATATTTTCGTCTAAGGTAATATCAAATGGATAATCAACTGGCTCTAAAGTAAGATTACAAGGCAAAATCATTTTTCCTTGAATGTTTAAATGTAAGTTATATTCGTTATCTAAAATACCTTTTATATTGACTTCATTTAAGTCTAATATTCCGGCTTTATTTAAATCTTCTTTAGGAAAAGATATTTTTTCATTGATATCGATTTGATCTTTTACATTTAAAATATTTAAATCAAATTCCATTTAATCACCTTAAACATTATATATTATTTTCTATTTAATTGCAAGAGCCGCATATTTTTAAGATATTTGGTTAAAAATAATTTTAGGTGAATATTATGGTTTATTTAGCAATTTTTACTTTTAAGATTATTGAGGATGCACTAGCTACTTTAAGGTTAATTGTAGTTAGTAATGGTAAAAAGAAATTAGGGGCGATTTTACAGTTTGTGGTTACTTTGATTTGGATTGTACTTACTAGTAGTGTTTTAATTGGAATGAAGGATGATATTTTTAAAGCGGTGGCTTTAGCTTTTGGAGCACTTTTTGGTTCTTATTTAGGGAGTGTTTTAGAAGAAAAAATAGCACTTGGAACAAATAGCTTTATTGTGGAGGTTTCTTTAGATAATTCTTTTGAGTTAATTAAAATGTTAGAAGATAAGGGTTTTTTAGTTTCACGGATAAAAAGTTATAATGATGGAATGGTTATTTTAATAGTTACTGGGGCAAGAAAGAAAAGTTCTTTGGTTGTTAAGATAATTAAGTCGTTTGATAAAAATGCTTTTATTTTAAGTGAAAAGGTTAAGGTTTCTTTATAGCATTATATATTAATTTAGGATAGTCAGTGATGATGTTTTCGTTTTGCTTTATGTTTTCTTTTTTATTAATGGTCCATCTAAAAGTTTCTTTGTTTGGTATTTTTTTATTATAAAGGTAGTTTATAGAATTAAAGTTAAAGTCATTATTTAGATATTTTTCATTTATTTTTAAACTAATGATTAGACCTATTTTATATTTTGTTTTTGATTTTAAATAGTTAATAAAATTATAGTTAAAACTACAAATATAGTAATTTAGTTTATATTTATTAATGGTTTTAAGTAAAATTTTAGTTATTTTTTTTATTTGTTTATTATTTATTTTAATTTCAATCATGATTATTTTATTGGAATTTATCTGTTTTAAGACTTCATCTAAGGTGTTTAGGCCTTGTTTTCTTAGTGTTAAAGAATTGGTATGGCTTATATAATTTCCCATATAAAATGGGTCATGGTTTAATATTAGTTTATTATCTTTAGTTAGTCTAACATCTATTTCAATGCCATCTGTATATTTACTTTTTAGACTATTCAATATAGCTTCTAAGCTATTTTCTCTATGGATATTATCGTTTGCTCTATGGGATATTATTTTCATAATTAATTATATGAAAAAAAGAACTTTACATTCTTTTATTCATATATGGTTTAACAGTTTGATATAAAACATTATTGATACTTTCAATATCTTTTGGATTACCTTTTTTATCTGAACATTCGATTGTTACAAAGTTATATTTTTTAGCAAGTTCTAGATAGGCTTTTTCAGCTTGATGTAAATGGTGTTCATCTTTTTCATGACCATCAGCTTTTTCTTTACGTTTTTCTTTTAATTTGTGAGCAGCACTTACTGGCATATGAAGGAAAATTGTTAAATCTGGTTTTGGTAGTTTTAAAAGGCCAAATTCAAGCTTATCTAACCAATTATACATTTTTTCTCTTTTGTTTTTATCTATAATTTTACCACCTTGGTGAGCCATATTTGAGTAGATATATCTATCTAGAATAACATTATATCCTTGGTCTAAAAGAAAGATAATTTTATCTATATTATATTTTCTATCAGCGGCATAATATAAGGATGCGACTTTGGGATCAACTTTTGATGATCCTTCTTCAAAGTAACATTTATCGAAGCCATCTTTTCCTAAATATGGTCCACCGATGATTTTTCCAGTTGGAGAGTTATAATTTGGGAATGAAAAGTTTTGAACTTGGTACCCTTCTTCCCTTAGCTTTTTTATTAAAAGATTGGTTTGGGTTTCTTTACCAGAACAGTCGGTTCCCTCGATGGTTATTAATTTTCCTTTCATCTTAACGCCTCCCTATTATTGTGCGAGTGGGAATCTGATTTTACCATGATGTTTATAGTTTAAAAGTTTGACATCTTTACAGTCTTTTGAATTATCATAATCGAAGAAGTTAGTTACTTCCGGATTTAACCAAAGCTGTGGTGCTTCTAAGTCTTCTAATTCTTCACCTCTTTGAATTTGCTGTTTTATTCCTTCAATTTGGTTAACATATATATGGGCATCTTTGATAGACCAATCTAAGGTGCCTGGTTTTAGATTGTTTGTTTTAGCAAGCATATTTAAGAGTACTGAATACTGGGTTACGTTAAATGGTAAGCCTAGTGGGACATCACAACTTCTTTGATGAACCCAGGCATTTAGTTTACCATCTGTGACATCCCATTCACTAGACCAAACACATGATGGTAAAACAGCAGTATTTACATAATCGTCTTGCCATAAGCTAATGACATTTCGTCTATCGTTTGGATTTTCATTTAAGTTATTAATTAGATTTTGAATCAACTGAAATTTTCCAACGATATATCCGTAAGCTGTTCCAATGGTATGGGCATACTGTGTACCATAAAATTTAGCTTGTTTGATGTTCTTTTTTACTGTTTCTCTATCTGGATACATTTTTAAGCTATTTTCTTCGCTTAAACTTTTGGCTGTCATGATATTTCCATTTTCATCATATTTATATTTTAATTTACCATTATGATTATGTTTTGGAACGCTATAAGGGTTTAAAACAGGAACAGTTTTATCTTTGTCATAAGGGGTTTGTTCATTTGGGGCTTCATAAATACGATAAATACCATCTTCATCGACTTCCCATTCATCCCAGATGTGGACATTTCTTTCCTGAAGCCATCTAACATCATTACTTTGTTTTTGATAAATCCAAAGCATTTCTAATACAGCTTGTCTGATGAATAACTGTTTAGTTGTAAGAATTGGAAATTCATCTTCTAAATCAAAGTGAAAGTGGTGAGAAGGAACTTTGATAGTATTAACTCCAGTTCTATTTTCCACTTCTGTGCCCTCTTTTAATATTCTTTTACATAAGTCCAAATATTGTTTATCCCATTTGGCCATTTTCATCACTCCTCTATTTCATTATTATTAAATTTGACATCTAAGAATTTACGACTAGCTAGATAATCACATAAATGAACAAATCTTTGATATTTGTTTTTAGGGACTGGAAGGACTATGTTACTATAAGGATTAGTATTCCAAGGTCCCATGTGGCTTTGAATAACGTTTGAGAGAAATTCTATTTCGTCATCATTTAGATTTGTTTTATCTTTATTTTCTTTGATGTAGTTAGCCATTAAAATCGGATGATCAAATTTAACATATTTATCTTTTATTTTACCATGTTTTAAGCCGTCGTGCATGATTAAAGCAATTATCATAAGATCTTTTTCATTTTCAGTGAATGAATAACCAATAGCTTCATCTTCTAAAAGTTCATGGGCTATTTTGACGGCTACTTTGGTATGTCTTAAAAGTCCACCATCGCCTAAGGAAAATGATGGATGATATTTACCTGTGGAACTAGCGGCTACTTCATAGAAATAATCTGGAAGTAGTTTGATAAGTTCTTCGGCAGATTTTTTATATTTTGGATTTTTGATATATGTTAGTTCTTTGTTAAAGTTTTTTTCCATTACTATCACCTACTTAAAGCTTATCACAAACTAATGTTTGTGTAAAGAAAAATCGATAAAATTTAGTAAAATTTCGTTTGATGTGTATAAATATTTTGGAGCTATAAAAATATTTGTTTTATTTTGAAGTAATAGTTTTTGATTTAGGAGTTTTTTTACTACATCTAGTTTTGTAATATCGATTTTATATTTTTGTTTAAAATTTTCTTTATTAATACCTTCTATTTTTCTAAAGCCTAAGATAAATTCGTTTTGGATTTGTTCATCTACTGATAACATTTGTTTATCTTGGATATAATTATTGTTTAAATATTTAGTTAAATTTTTAGTGTTTTCATATCTAGTGTTATTTATATAACCACTCGCACCTAGGCCAAAACCATAATAATTTTGATTATTCCAATATACAAGGTTATGTTTTGATTGATAATTTTTTTTAGCAAAGTTACTTAATTCATACTGGATATAGTTATGTTTTTTTAAAGTTTTTTGAATTAGTTCATAGAAGTTTCTTTCTTGGTCATCATTTACTGGTTCATAGTTTTGAATATACATTTTGGTGTTTGGTTCTAGTATCAAGCAATAAGTTGATATGTGTTTAGGGTTTAGTTTTAATATTTGATTTAAGTCTTTTAATAGGTCTTCTTTTGTTTGGTTTTGAAAGCCGTACATCAGGTCTATATTTATATTTTCAAAGGTATTAAAAGCGTTTTTTAAATTATTTATATTTAATTTTCTATTTAAGGTTTTTAAAATATCTTTATTAAAGGTTTGAATTCCAATACTTAATCTATTAACTTTATTTTTTAGAAAATTTAGTTTTTCTTTTGTTAAATCTTCCATATTTGTTTCAATGGTTATTTCAGTATCTTTTTTTATATTAAATATTTTTATTATTTGAAAAAGTTTTTTTAACTGATTGATATTTAAGGAACTTGGGGTTCCTCCTCCAATATACAAGGTTTTTATTTTTTCGCCTCGATAGTTTTTCTTTATTTCATTTTCTAAGGCTATTAAGTATTTATCGATCCATTCATCATTTTTTAGTAATTTAGGAAAATCACAGTATGAACATATATGAGTACAAAAGGGAATATGAATATAGACACTCATTTTTTGATACTTCTTTTTAATTCGTTTAAAGTTTCATAAGGAGAATGGAAGTTAAATTCACTAGTTATTTTTTCCCTCAAGGCTAATAATATCATACGTTTATCAATTTTTATGCCTATAGGTGGGACATGTGATAAATCATATATGTATAATTTACCAATAGGTAGTTTATCTTGGTTAAAATCTTTTATTCTAGATAAAGATGTATTTTCAATTTTTTCTTTATCCTCTTTAGATTTATCAGTTAATAATTTTTGGTGTGTGAAAGATTTAGAGGCTTTGATATAAGCTTTAGCAATTTTTTTCATTTCTTGGTTATAATTTATAGTTATTTGGTTATTTTTTAAATCATTTTCATATATTTTTTGAATTTCTATGATTTGTTTTTCAAATTCTTGATATAGTTTTTGAATGTTTTGATTTGGGTGTGTGGATGGGGTTAAATTATTATATAATTTTTTTACTTCATCAAAATCAATTTCAAAGTTTAAAGCTTTTTGAACATAATCCGGATAGTTAAAATCATCTTCTAATATTTCTTCGGGTGTTGGTGGGAGTATTACTTTGCTTTTTAATTTGGATATTTTTCTTTGAATATACATAATTCACCTACTTTTCTTCATCAATATTTAAAACAGCTAAAAAGGCTTCAGAAGGTACTTCTACTTTTCCAACCATTTTCATACGTTTTTTGCCTTCTTTTTGTTTTTCTAAAAGTTTTCTTTTTCTTGTAATATCTCCGCCATAACATTTAGCTAAAACATTTTTTCTTAAGGCTTTGATATCAGTTCTAGCTATTACTTTGGAACCTATTACTGATTGAATTGGTATTTCAAATAGCTGTCTTGGTATGATTTCTTTCAGTTTATAGACAATGGCTTTTCCACGGTTATAGGCAAAATCTTTATGAACTATTATACTTAGGGCATCAATTGTTTCACCATTTAATAGGATATCCATTTTAACAAGGTCACTTGGTTTATAGCCAATTAATTCATAGTCAAATGAAGCATAACCTTTAGTTGAACCTTTTAGTTTATCGAAGAAGTTATAGACTATTTCAGATAATGGAATTTCATAGTGAATGTTTACTCTACTTGGTGTAATATATTCCATATTTATATAGGTTCCTCTTTTGTTTTGACAGATTTCCATGACACTTCCGATATAATTACTTGGAACATATATATTGGTTTTTATATAGGGTTCTTCAATAATTTTTATATTTCCTCTATCTGGCATTTTAGCTGGACTATCAATATAGATAACTTCGCCATCTGTTTTAGTTATTTTATATATTACTGATGGAGATGTAGCAATATGATTTATATTAAATTCTCTTTCTAATCTTTCTTCTATTATTTCCATATGAAGCAATCCTAGAAAACCGCATCTAAAACCAAAGCCTAATGCGGTGGATGTTTCTGGTTCAAATTCTAAAGCAGAGTCATTTAATTTTAGTTTTTCTAAAGCTTCCCTTAAATCTTTATATTTATTTGTTTCGGTTGGGTATAGTCCGCAAAAAACCATTGGTCTCATTGGTTTATATCCTGGCAAGCTTTCTTTAGCTGGGTTATTTTCTAAAGTGATTGTGTCACCCACTTTGATATCACTAATACTTTTGATACTAGCACATACATAACCAACTTCACCACAAGTTAAAATGTTTTTGTTTTGATGATGTGGGGTGCTTATGCCAAGTTCTGTTACTTCATAAGTTGCATTTGTAGCCATAAATTTTATTTTATCTTTGAGTTTTATTTGTCCATCTTTTATCCTTATTAAGGCAATTACTCCTTTATATGAGTCAAAGTAGCTATCGAATACTAAAGCTTTTAATGGAGCGTTTTCATCACCTTTTGGTGCGGGAATTTTAGTTATGATAGCTTGTAATAATTCATCTATTCCTTCACCTGTTTTGGCGCTTGTTAAAATTATTTCGTCTTCTTTAAAACCTAAGGTTTCAGTTAATTCTTTTTTTACTTTAGGAATATCGGCATTTGGAAGATCAATTTTATTGATGACAGGAATTATTGTTAGATCATTTTCTAAGGCAAGATAAACGTTAGCTAAAGTTTGAGCTTCAATTCCTTGTGCGGCATCAACAACTAGTACAGCACCTTCACAGGCAGCGAGGCTTCTTGATACTTCATAGGAAAAATCAACGTGGCCTGGAGTATCTATGAGATGCATAATATAATCTTCGTTTTGATAATGATAATTTAGTTTTACAGCATTTAATTTAATTGTAATGCCTCTTTCTCTTTCTATGTCCATATTATCTAATAATTGGTCCTGTTTTTCTCTTTCGGTTATGGCACCAGTTTTTTCTAATATACGATCAGCAAGAGTACTTTTACCATGATCGATATGAGCAATAATTGAAAAATTTCTAATGTTTGCTTGTTTCATCTTGAATCACCTTTCTTTAATTATACCATAAAGTTTGGTAACAAAAAAATGGTAACGCTTTGGTTATCATTTTTCACATATTAGTTCTTTATCTTTAATTTGATTACATTTGATATTTCCATATGTTAGGTCTTTGACAGTTACTGTTCCATCTTCAGTAATGGTAATGCTTCCTGATTTTGGCTTTTTTCCTTCAATTTTTATATTTACTGTAAGTTCATAATTTACTTTTTTCCCATTTTCATAAAAGGTATATCCATCTTTACTAAAAACTGCTTTAAATGGTAAGGCTACTTCGTTTTTAAGATTCATATTGGTATAAATTGTTTTTACTGTATCGATGGTATTTTTTGTACTTGTAACAGCTGAATCTTTAGACATGTTATAAATGATTTTATTAAGGGATGGCAAAATAATAATGAGTACGATTAATAAAACAATGATAACCATTGCATACTCTACGGTTCTTACTGTTTTATTGTTTTCATTTTCTTCTTTCATTTTAACCAGCCTCTATTATAATAATAGCATAATAACGTGATTTATACAAGAAAAAAAGAATGCATAGCATTCTATTTGGTAACTCTATCTTCTGAAGTAATATTACTAACTGTGACATCACCTATTGTTCTTGAACAAATCATAGCATTATCATCAAAAGTTTTTGATTCAGTTATAGTAGAACAATAGTATTTTCCAAATTGTAATTGATGAGCAATGATACTACCATCAGCTTTAATGGTTACAAATCCTGATTGAGGCATTTCACCACTAGCTTGAACTGGTTGATTATTGACATAACCCTTTCCATATCCACCACCTGTGGCAGTATTAGTTCCCCAGTCAGTTCCTTGGGTTCCTTTATCATTGTCTTTTGGAAAATTAACTGTATATGGAATACCAACAGGGTCTACGTTAGTTTGAGCTTGAGCATATGCGAGTCTAACAGCGTCAATAGTTCCCCAAGCTTTATCAACTGCAGAATTTTTTCTTGCATCCTCTATAACATTTAAAATTACTGGAGTAGTAATTAAGGCGATAATAGCTAAGATAACGATTACAGCCAAGAGCTCAATCAAAGTAAAACCTTTCGAATTATTTCTCATCTATTTCACCTCCTCGCCCCTTATTCTATTATCAATATACCACATTTTTTTATACAAATCAATCTTTTTTATTTCAATTTTTTATTAACTATGTCTAATTCTTGTTTTTCTTTTTCTAGGTTTTCTTTTTCTATTTGGACAATATTTTGAGGAGCTTTATTTAGATAGTTTTGGTTAGAAAGTAGTGTTTCTCTTCTTTTGATAGAATTTTCTAATCTTTCTTTTTCTTTATACAAGTTTTCAATTTCTTTGGTTTTATTTAAAGAATTATCATAATATAGAGTTACTATATCTCCTAAAAAGTTAAAGTTAATATTATCCAATTTTTGATAATTATCTAGTTTTTTATTTTTTAAAAGTTTATTTAAAATATTTTCATTTTCTTTTAATATTTTGTTTGTAAAGTAAATGTAATTTTCTTTAATATTGTTTTCAAGTTTAGATTTTCTAATCTTTTTTATTAATTCAATAATGATATCCATGTTTTTAGAACCTTCAAATATTTCTTCTTTGTTATATTCTGGATATTTACTAAGCATGATTGATGGCTTTGTGTTTGGAAGTTTGGTATATATTTCTTCAGTAACATAAGGCATGAATGGATGAAGCATTTTTAATATAGATTTTAATACTTTGACTAAAATTGTTTTAGTTGTATTATTCATGTTAATTTTAGAAAGTTCTATATACCAGTCACAGAAGTCATTCCAAATAAAGTTATATAATTCTGTTCCAACGATATTAAAATCATATTTTTCCATACTTGTTGTGACATTTTTTATAGTTTCATTTAGCTTAGTTAAAATCCATTGATCTGACAAAGTTAGATTTTCCATCGATTCTTGATAATCATCAATATTCATTAAAACATATCTAGAGGCATTCCAAAGTTTATTGATAAAATTCCATGTTGATTTTACTTTTTCAGGGTCATATTTTACGTCCATTCCTGGAGCCGATGAGGTTGTTAGGAAAAATCTTAAACTGTCTGCACCATATTTTTCTATTTCATCCATTGGGTCAACGCCATTACCTAGTGATTTACTCATTTTCCTACCTAAGTTATCTCTGACTAACCCATGAATTAAACAATCTTTAAATGGCCTTGTTTGGGTAAATTCTAATCCTTGGAATATCATACGGCTAACCCAGAAGAAAATAATATCAAAGCCAGCTATTATTACATCGTTTGGATAATATCTTTTAAATAAGTCAGTATTATCTGGCCATCCCATGGTACTAAATGGCCATAAGGCTGATGAAAACCAAGTGTCAAGGGTATCTGGATCTCTAGTCCAGCCATCTTCTTTAGGCGGATTTATTCCAACATATATTTTATCTTCTTTATACCAAGCAGGTATTCTATGACCCCACCATAGCTGTCTTGAGATACACCAATCATGAGATATTTCAAGCCAATGATTTAAGGTTTTTTCAAATCTTTCTGGGAAGAAGTTTACTTTGGTTTCAGAATTTTTTTGATTTTCTAAGGCTTGTTTGGCTAGAACATCCATTTTAACGAACCATTGTTTAGAAAGATATGGTTCAACTATGGCATCACTTCTTTCAGAATGTCCAACTGAATGGGTTATTTTTTCTATGCCAATTAATAAATTTTTTTCTTTTAGTTCTTCTACTAATTTTTCACGACATTCAAATCTATTTAGTCCCTTATATTTCCCAGTTTTTTCATTCATGGTTGCATCAGGGTTCATAATGACAACTTTTTCTAATCCATGTCTTTGGCCTACTTCAAAGTCATTTATATCATGGGCAGGAGTTATTTTTACACACCCTGTGGCTTTGTCCATGTCTGCATGTTTGTCGCCAATGATAGGAATTTTGCGGCCTACAATTGGTAAGATTACTTCTCTTCCAATTAAATGTTTATATCTTTTATCCTCTGGATTTACGGCAACAGCAGTATCACCGAATAATGTTTCTGGTCTGGTGGTAGCAACATCTAAGTATTCGTCAGTACCATCTATAATATATTTTAAATGATAAAATGCGCCTTCTTCATCTTTATAGATAACTTCTTCGTTTGATAAAGCTGTTAATTGTACTGGATCCCAATTGATAATTTTTTCTCCTCTATAAATTAATCCTTTATTATATAAATCTACGAAGACTTTTTTTACCGCTTTAGATAATCCCTCATCTAAAGTAAATCTTTCTTTGGTATAGTCTAAGGCTAAACCTAGTTTAGCCCACTGTTTATGAATATTTTCAGCATATTCATCTTTCCAAGCCCAAGCAGCTTTTAGCCATTCCTCGCGATCCATACTTCTTGGGTCTATACCTTCGTCTCTTAATCTTTTATCAACTTTGGCCTGTGTGGCAATACCAGCATGATCCATTCCTGGAACCCATAAGGTATCAAATCCTTTTAATTTTTTATATCTAATTAATATATCTTGGAGGGCAGTATCCCAGGCATGTCCAATATGAAGTTTGCCTGTTACGTTTGGTGGTGGAATAACAATGGCATATGGTTTTTTACTCATATCACCAGCAGTAAAATATCCTTTTTGTTTCCAAGTTTCATATTTTCCTTCTTCAACTTTTTTATGGTCATATTTTTTATCTAACATGTAATCATCCTTTCATTTATATAATCTAATACGATGTTATAAATTTTTTGAAAAATTTCTTTGTTTTCTAATTTTTCATATAATAATTTTAAGTTTTGTTTGAATTCTTTTAAACATACACTATTATTGATATCAAAGACAAAAGCAAAATAAGAAGCCAATTGATCGTTAGGATTTTGACAATCATTTCTATTTACAATTTCGTGTTTTTTAATGCTTTGAATGACTTTATCTGATATTTTATCTTTGGTATCAAGATTTTTTACTTCAGATGCGAAGACATTTAAAATATCAATTTTATCGGTATCTCTAATTAGTCTAGCATGTTTTAATTTTTGGGCATCATCGGTTTGACTAATTTTTAATTTGTTATGATTTTTAACAGCAAATTCTATTACTTTATAATATTTGGATGGAACATTAAAGTTTTGAATTTGGTTTTGATTGAATAGTATATCTACACTGTAATCGGCATGGTCGATTGTATTTTTATCGTTATATATTTTAAATTTTTTATACTGTTCAAATCTTCCAATGTCATGTAATAATCCAATAATTTTAGCTATTTTTATGTTTTCTTCATTAAATTTTAATTTTTTAGCATACTTAACATTTAATTTCATAACTCTATATGAATGGTCATATTTTGATTTTATTTGGTTATTATTTAAGTTATAGTTTTTTACATAATTATCAAATTCTTGTTCCATATTGCCTCCCTTTAGAAAAAAACTTATAAATTTAAGGACGTTTTGAACGTGGTACCACCTTAATTTATAAGTTTTACTTACCTTGTTTAAGTTTAACGCACTTTTTACGTACTTCCCTACTATTATTTCAGGAAGTCGGCTTGTTCAAGCTACTTTCAATATTATCTATTATTAGTTTACATCAACCACTAACTTTCTTTAAATAGATAAATATTTACTCCTCTTGGTCTTGGCTTTTACACAATTATACATGTTTTTTTATAAAATTACAATAATTTGGTGCCACAAAGGAAACATGTAGTGGCATCTGGAGATAATTTGGTTCCACAGTTAGGACATACTTTTGGTTTGCTTTTATCAATAACAATTGGTTTTTCTTCTTTTTTTTCTTCTTTAGCTTTGGCTTCAATGAATGTTTCTTTTCTTTCATCTGGTTCTAGAGATTTATTAAAGTAAACTGTATTTTGTTCATCATTGGGATTATTTATTTGTGGTGTTTGGTTATAATTATTTGGATTTACTTGAATATTTTCTTTTTTATCTGAATCAAATAATGCATTTTGATTAACTATAAATTCTTCTGTTTCATCATACATATGAAGCATAAATTTAGGGTGTTTAAATACTAATTCTGGAAATTTATACATCGGAATGATGATAAACCATATTGCTTCGCTTGAATCAAGTTGGTAAGCTTTTAGTAGTTCAGCAATTATTATTTTATAATAATATAAATTTACAAAAGGAATTAATGATTTATAAAATACACTTTTTTTTATATCTAAAATATCTACTAATATTAAAGTTCCATAAAACGGTACATAGGCTTTCCATGCCGGTATTTTCATCTGTTTAAATAAAGTCCCTAAACATATTTTGACCGTTAAATACACAATGAAAAGGACAAGAAAAAGCAATAAGAAATAGGTTCCGGTTCCTTCAAACATTTTTTAGCCTCCTTTTTATTAATTATATCATGGTATAAATTTTTTTTAAATATTTAAAAAGTAATTATTTTCTTTTTCAAATTTTAAAGTGGTTGGTAATCCATGCCCAGGATATATTTTAGTGTTATCTGGGTATTTTTTTATTTCATTTAAACTTTGTTTCATTTCTTTTGTGTTTCCGGTTGGCATATCAGTTCTACCAATAGTTCCTTTAAATAGAAAGTCACCGGTAAACATAGCATTTTCATTTTTAAAATAGTAGGTTAAACTATCATTAGTATGACCTTTAGTTTGAATTATTTCAAAGTTAAATGGACCTATGGTATAGGTTTTATTATTTGTATTTAATATTAATTCTTGATTAAAGTGATTTAAAGCTCCTATATGATCTGGATGATGATGAGTGATTAATATTTTTAATATTTTTTTACCTTTAATATTTGGAAGAATTTTTTCAAAATCATCGCCTGGGTCAATGATTAAAATTTGGTTATCTTTTTCTAAGATATAACAGTTTGCTTTTAATGTACCAACAGGGATAGTGGTGATTTTCATTTTAGATTCCTTAGTTTATTAAAGGTATCTCTAATGTTTTTTTGGATGTCTACAATTTTTTCTTTTTGTTTTTTTTCGTTATTTTGGTTATTCATTGTGTATAGTTTTTCTTTTAATTCGTTTGGGTCTTGGTTTAATCCTCTTTTGACCATACCTTTTAAAACTGTGTTTTTATTATTTTCATTTATAAGCATATTAATTTCCTTTCTTACAATGGCCTGTCTCAAGATAATTTTTAATTGGGGCATATGTTTTTCTATATCCGTCA
Organism: uncultured Bacilli bacterium; assembly: GCA_944358415.1. Taxonomy (GTDB): domain Bacteria; phylum Bacillota_I; class Bacilli_A; order RF39; family UBA660; genus Coprosoma. The sequence continues at coordinate 55,717 of CALVRA010000004.1, forward strand.
ATAAGGCCATATTTTTCGATTGTTTCAAAGTGTTTTTTAGTAGGATAACCTTTATGGTTTTTAAAGCCATATTCTGGATGTTTTTTATCTATTTCATATAAGATATTATCTCTGGTTACTTTGGCAATTACACTAGCAGCAGCAATAGAGAAGCTTTTGGCGTCACCTTTAATGATAGGCATAGTGGGAATTTCAATATCAATTGGCATAGCATCTGATAGAACATATTCTAATTTTATTTGTTTTTGAACTTCTCTTATAGCTTTAATCATTGCTTTTTTACTGGCTTCGTAAATGTTTATTTTATCAATTTCTTCTGGAGAAATAATGCCTATACCATAGATGGTGTTTTTTATTAAATAATCGTAAAAAAGATTTCTCTTTTTTTCGCTTAGTTTTTTTGAATCGTTTAATCCTTCTAGTTTAAAATCTTTAGGTAAGACTACACAGGCAGCAACAACAGGTCCATAAAGAGGTCCTCTACCAGCTTCATCGGTACCACCAATGATGTTTATACCTTGTTTAAAAAGTTCTTTTTCATAGTACCAGAGGTCCATATTTTACCTACTTTCTTATAAGATTATAGCACATATTTAACTTATAAATCTATAATATTTATATAAATGCAGTTTATTTTGCTTTTGATTTTTTAGTATAAAAAGGGACTTTTTCTAAGTTCTCATTTTCTATATATTGTTGAGCAAATAATTCTATTTCTGACAAAGAATACATTTTATCTTCATGTGAATGATTATCTAGATAAAAGATTTGGTCTTTAAGGTTAACAATATATTCAATTTTTTTAATTGGTTCATCACTAATAATACCATCAGTTTCAACAAATGGTTCATTAAGAATAATACGATTTCGATGAGTACAGATAATATTTGGATAATCATCGTCGTATGGTATATTGGTATCAATAAGATTTTCAGAAATTTCATAGGTATGTGCGACAGGTGTGATTTTCAAAGTAAATCCATAAGCATGTTTGGCTTGGTGAACTCCAACAACTCTATATTCTTTGAAATTATCATTATAAGTAAATTTGGCTAGCCATAAATTTTCTAAAATTTCCTGGTATTTTTCTTCTTTGGAGTGCTGGCAACCAGTTAACGAAAATAAAGCTGTTCCTATAAGTGTGAGAAAGGCTTTTCTACTAATTGTATATTTTTCCATACAATTCCTTCTTTCTAATGATGATTATAATACAAAATATTTTAGAGTATGTCAATTATAGTATTTTCCTTGTTTGAAAAGATTTTTTTTAGTTAATTTATTTTCTATATGGACTCCTAATTTTTGAGCCATACCAGTTTTTAAATTATTTTTTTTAGAAAGTTGGTCGACTAATATGGCTTTGACACCATATTTTTTAGCGCCTATGATATCAGATAATATTTGATCACCAATAGCAACTGTGTTTTCTTTTTTTGAGTTTAGTATTGATAGAGCTTTTTGATAGGCAATTTTTCTTGGTTTATCAGCTTCATATAAGGCTTCTATGTTTAATATACGTGCGACAGGGAGAACTCTTTTTTTATGATTATTAGAGAAAAGTAAAATTTTAAAGTTTTGTTTTTTTAGATTTTGAAATAGTTCTTTAGTTTTTGATGGAATGTTTAAATCATCTACATTTGCGATAGTATTATCAATATCGAATAATATGGCATTTATATTTTGTTTTTTTAATTTACTATAATCTATCTCATAAATATTTTTATAGTAACTATCAGGAAGAGCCGCTTTTATTTCTTTTTTAGAACCTAACATTATTTTTATGAAGGCTTTTATCATTAAAAAATGTTTATATTTCATGATAAAAAAATAATCACCGAAGTGACTATTTTGTTTCCTTTTCTAATTTTTCAGTTACGTTTTTAGAAACTTCGATTACTTTGCTTTTGATGGCGTTAGCTGATTTTTCGATGGCTGGTGTACCTTTTTCAATGGCATAGTTAACTAGTTCTTCAGCGGCATCTTTAAGTTTTTTTGCTTGTTTTTTTGCTTCGGCTAGAACTGTTTCTTTATCTAAGTCTGCGATTCCTTGTTTGATTTCTTCAATTTTGAGTTCAACTGTTTCCCTAACATCATCCATATCTAAGTTTTTCACTTTGTTTAATAAGTCATCAAACATTCTTTTTAAATCTTCTCTAGTTTCTGATCCTTTTTTAGGTGCGAATAATAATCCAAGGGCTGCACCTACTCCGGCACCTAAAACAAATTTACCAATTCCTTTACTCTTTTTCGTCATGAACATTTTCCTTTCTATTAAATAATTTACCAATGGCACTAGATAAAAAATTAATAATGGTGTCACTAAAACCAACGACGGCATCAGTGGTGTTATCAATTATACTGAATAATCCGTTTAGTTTACTTGATTTTTGACTGACATCATCTACTAATTTATCGATTTTATCTAAGGTTTTTATGGCATTGATAACTAAAATAATTAAAGCAACTACTAGTACAATTAATAATATGTAGAAAAATACAGATAATACATCAGCTAAACTTATCATCATTATTTATTCCCCTTTTCATATAGTGAGTCAATCATACTGAATAATTCTTGGTCACTTATTTTTCTTGGCTCTTTTTTTGGTTTTTCTTCATGTTTATCCATTTCTTCCTCTAGTAAGTCTGTTAAATCATCTTCTTTTTTTGAACTATGTCTTGGTTTTTCTTTTTTTGAAGGTTCATAGTCCAATGTTTCTTTTTTTTGTGTTTTTTCTTCATCAAATAGTACTCTATTACCACCAAATAAGGTTGTTTCAATATCAGCTTCTAATCCGCCATAGGCCTTATTTCTAATGGCATCGACATTGGCTTCTTTTGAGCTATAGTAAGAAGATCTTCCTTCTGGCTTAGAAGTGTACTCATCTTTTTGATATCCTTTATCTAAAATACCATAAACTGGTGAAATGATTGGTGATGGTCTAAAGACTCTTTTTTCTTCTTTTGGTGGATTATATACTTCTGTTTTTGTTTGTTGTCTTGTACGTTTTGGTTCTCTTGGCTCTGGTTTAACATCGACTACGTCAAATTCGTTGTCGTCAAAAAATGGAAATTTATATTCATTTTTTGGCTGTTCTATTGGTTCTTCTTTTTTTTCTTCGACAGGTTCTTCATATTTCTCTAAACGAGTTTTTTTAGGAGAAGGAATTTCTACTTGAATTACTTCTTTTTGAACGCCTTCTTTTTTTTCTTGTTCTGGCTGTTCTACTTCGACTTCTTCGGTAAATAAGTTTTTAAATTTATCAATTAGTCCCATTTAAATACACCTCTACTTTTCTTCATAACGTAAGAAGTTATCATCGTTATTTCCTTTTGAACTAAATACGTCATATTCTTCCTCTTTGTTTTTTAAAAAGTCGTCTTCTAATGATAATTTTACTATATTACTACTATATTTTATTGTCGATAAAATGTATGAACAATTTAAAACTGTATCATTTATATCACTTTCAGGTACAAGAGCTTCAATTTTTGCATAATTATAGACAAACTCAATTAGATATAAATCGTTTTGTTTTGTTATTTCTAAATAACCTGTTTTTCCGTTATTTTTGATTTTTTTGGAATAATATTTACTATTATCGATCTTATAATTAGTCGTTTTTTTATAGTAATAACTAATTTCATCTAAATATAGATAGTAATACACTCCATTTGAATATAATTTATCATTAGTTCCACTACTATCGATATAAGTTACTCCTCTTGGTACATAATACTTATATCCTCTTCCCACACGGTTATACAAAGTATTTTCTTTGGACAGTATAACACTAATAATATTATCAATATTTGTTGTATCAATTCTAACGATGGTACAGCCGGTTAGAATTAAAGTTAATAGTCCTAAAAAGAGTATTTTCTTCATATATACACCTGCTTACTATAGATTATATCAAATTTTGCTTAATTTTCCTAATAAAGGTCTTGGTTTACATGTCAAATTATGTCTACTTTTCTACTTCTACCATATAGATTGGAAAACCTTTGGCGACAAATTTTTTTTCATATTCTGTTGGAATATTTATGACATCGTCCTGATGAAGGTTTAGGGAAATATTTTTTATTTTATAACCATAATCAGTAAATGATTTTAAAGAATATTCAAACAGGTGACGGTTATCGGTTTTTTGTATTATATGAGGGTGATTTTTAAATATATTATCATATCTTTTTAAAAATTTAATGCTTGTTAATCTTCTATCTTCGTGGCGGTTTTTAGGCCATGGATCTGAAAAGTTTAAATACAGTGTGAATATTTCTTTATCAAAGATATTTTCAATTTCAGTAGCATCAAATCTAATTAGTTTTAAGTTTGGTAAATTTAATTTTTCTAGTTTTTGAGTAGCTCTTAGAATGACACTATCAAATTTTTCAATACCAATAAAATTAATATTTGGATATTTTATGGCCATATTTATAATAAAATCTCCTTTACCCATACCTATCTCTAAATGAATGGGGTTATTTGTTTTAAATAATGTTTTAAATTTTCCTTTATATTCTTCTGGATTTTGAATTATGTAAGGAGATAAGTTTATTTTTTCTTTAGCTCCTTTAATGTTTTTTAACCTCATGCTTAATCACCTTTTAGTATTATAACACAAACGCACACCAAAAATAAACAAAAGCATATAATTAATTTAGAGAGGAGATATAAGATGAAAAAGAACCGTGACTGTGGAATGGGATATCCTGTTTATCCTGGAATGATGCCTAATTATGGAGGAATGGTTATGCCTGGTCAAATGATTCCAATGCCAAATAATATAGGTTTTAATAATGTACCTTTAGGAAGTGTTCAAAGTACGGTTAATAGTAATGAGTTAAGTACACTTTCTAATCAAGTTAGCAATTTAGAGAAAAGGGTTACCAGATTAGAGAATATGGTTAACCAAAATAATTATGGTAATTATAATGCTTCAAATTATCAAATGATGTAAAAAAGACTGTATGAAATAATTCATATAGTCTTTTTATCTTCCTAAACCTATTTTTGTTTTCATTAATTCATATTTTTCTAAAGCTTCTTTTCTAGCAATTTGAATACCATTATCTAAAATTTCATTTAATTTTTCTGAATTAATTAACTTTTTATATTTTTCTTGGATGTTAGTTAATTCATTAACCACTAAATCAGCTGTGGCTTTTTTAAATTCAGCATAAGAAGCATTTGAGAATTTTTGTTCAACATCTTTAATAGAAGATGATGTAAGTGCGGAATATATGTTTATTAAATTAGAAATTCCTGGTTTATTTTCTACATCAAATTTAATTTGATTATCACTGTCAGTAGTGGCTTTCATTATTTTTTTTCTAATTTCTTTTTCTGAATCTAAGATTCTAATGACACCATTTTGATTTTCACTTGATTTACTCATTTTTTTTGTTGGATTAATTAAATCCATAATTTTGGTTCCAGTTTCTGTGATTAAAGGACTTGGAATTTTAAAAGTCTCACCATAGGTTTTATTAAAATTAATAGCAATATCTCTAGCTAATTCAACGTGTTGTTTTTGATCAATGCCGACTGGTACATAATCTACATCATAGGTTAATATATCAGCAGCCATGAGGACTGGATAGGTTAATAAACCTGATGTGAATTTTTCATTTTTTTTGCTTTTATCTTTAAACTGTGTCATTCTAGTTAAAATGCCAAATGATGTATTGCATTCTAAAAACCATGAAATATTGGCATGATATTCATTTTCAGATTGTATGAAAATAGTGTTTTTTTGTGGGTCGATGCCGCAGGCTAGATATATGGCAAGCAAGTTTTTGATATTTTGATGTAATACTTTTGGGTCTTGTTTTACAGTAATGGCATGCATATCGGCAATAAATAAATATGAGTTATATTTATCTTGATTATTTACCATTTGTTTTATTGCGCCTATATAATTTCCTAAAGTAATGGTTCCTGTGGGCTGCAAGCCGGTTAATATTTTTTTCATATAATTAATCCTTTCTTTTTTATTATAAAATAGGCTCTTAGGCCTATTTATTTTTAGAAATGCTTTTATATATTTTATTCATAATTTCAGCTGTTTTTGCAAGTTTTGCTTCTAATTTGTTATTGATTTCTTGCAATTTTTGATTATCAGCGCGGCATTTTTCATTTTCGTCTTTTAATTTTTTGATTTCATTTTCTAAATTTTCTTTTTCATTTGTAATTTCATGATTTAACTGGTCTAGTTTTTCGATTTCTAATTGCAATTTTCTGACTTTTTCTTCTTTAGCATCTATTTCACCTTGCATGTTTTCATATTTATCAACAAAACTAGATACAGCTGATGTCATGTCTTCAAAGTCAGTGTCTAATTTTTCTTCTTTTGGTTCTGGCTTTTTAGGTGAAGATTTTTCTGGTTTTAGAAGTTCTGGTTTTATTTCTTTTGGAGCTTCATTTATGTCTAAGTTTTCCATAACATCTGAAAGGTTATCAATTTCATCTAATAGACTTTCAGCTTCTTTTGGTGAAATTTTTACCATTTCATCAACAAAGTCAGCTTCAAGTTCTTCTTTTGGCTCTTCTTTGATATCTTCTAAATATCTACCATAAACGTTTAGTTCAGTAATTTTACTCATAACATCTTCAATACCAACGGCATATTTATTCATAAGATTACGAATGTTTTTATCTTCAGTATAAGTATCTAAAAATTCATTATCATCAGGTATTAAAATGTTAGCTCTAAACATTTGTTTTTCTTCTCTACCTTGTTCACCATCACTAAAAGCAATGTTCATATTATCGATAACAGCTTGAATGAATTCATTTTTCTTTTTTACGGCTTCATCGATTGGTAATTTTTTAAATGATTTGAATATTTTTTTATTATCTTCTCTAATATCTTGCGCTAATTTTTTAATAGCTAAAAATCTTTCTTTTTCTAACATATTTCCACCTCTTTATTCTTTTAAAATCTTTAAGCCCTTGAATCGTATTTTCCATCTTTAGTTGAAACAATGATTTTTTCATTATCACTTATGAATAATGGTACTTTTACAGTAAGTCCATTTTCTAAGACAGCTTCTTTTGTAGCATTGGTTGCTGTATTCCCTTTAACAGCTGGTTCTGTTTGGGTTACAGTATATTCAATTTTTTCAGGCAAGTTAATTCCTAATACTTCACCTTTATAGAAAGTTACTTCTACTTCTAAGCCTTCTTTTAAAAATTTAGCGTTATCGCCTAAGCTTTCTTTAGCTAGATCTATTTGTTCATAAGTTTCCATATTCATGAAATTATACATGTCACCATTGTTATATAAAAATTGCATTGGCCTTTTTTCGATTATAGCTTTTTCAAATTTAATATTTGTGTTGAATGTTTGTTCAATTGTTGAACCAGTTCTTAAGTTTTTAAGTTTAATGCGGACAAAGGCAGGTCCTTTTCCTGGCTTAACGTGTAAGAATTCTAAAATTAAATAGATATTCCCATCAATTACAATTGTCATTCCGTTTTTAATATCATTAATATTTATCATACTTTACCTCCACGAATTATTTTTTCTCATTGTGCTCTGTATGTTTCTGACACTTAGGGCAATATTTGTTTAACTTTAATCTTTCAGGCGTATTTCTTTTATTTTTTTCTACACGGTAGTTTTCGCTTTTACACACGCTACATACTAAAGTAATATTATCTCTAGCTTCGCCTTTTTTTGCCATAATTATCCCTCCTTTTCGCATTTCTTATAATATTATATCAAATTATGGGTAAATTTCAAAGTATTTTTTTGAAACTCTATTAGTTAATCTTTTATTTATAGCTGATTGATGATTGGTTCGACCGTCTGGACGTGATATATTTGGGGAGACAATGGTGAATGTGACTTTAGGGTTATCATAAGGAGCGTAAGCGACAAAGGTTGTACTGATGGTTTCTTTATCGATTTTATGATCGCCGTTAGTATCGACGAAGCTTTGACTGGTTCCAGTTTTTCCAGCTGGTTTATAAGTTTTATCAATATATCCAACACCTAGACCGTAGCTGGTAACGGCTTTAAATCCCTCTTGTACTCTATCCATATATTTTGTTTCAGTATTAACTTTATTTAATTCTTTTTTATTTTGATCAAATGTCGATTTATCATTGTATAATCCTTTATATAGATATGGCCTCATTCTTGTACCATTATTGGCGATGGTACTGATATACTGTGATAATTGGATTGGGGTGTAGGTGTCGTTTTGGCCGATTGAGAAGTCTAGTAGTAAGCCAGATGTACTATCATTTCCTTTTATACCGGTTATTTCATTTGGAAGGTCAATGCCGGTTTTAACACCTAGGCCAAATTCGGCAAAGGTATTTCTATATATATTAAAGGCTTCTTTATCAATAACTAAAGGTTTATTATATTTATAAGTGCCCTTACCTACTTTGATGGCAGTGTAATACTGATAGGTGTTTGAAGATTGAGCTAAGGCGGTGATATCATTTAATTTACCTAAGTATTTCCAAGAACATTTTTCTGGAGTGGCAGCTATTTTGACACAATTATCATATCTTACTTCGCCTATTTTTAAAGCTCCAGTATTATAGCCAACAATATGACTTGCACCTTTGACAACGGAACCCATGACAGCTGTTGATTGGGTGATACCAGCGGTAAAGTCTACGGTACTATATGAGCCGTCATCATTTTGTTTTAATTGTTTACCGGCCATAGCCAAAATTTCACCAGTTTTAGGATTAGTAATGACGACGAATGAGCCATTATAGTATTCGGTATTAGCTTCTTTTTTCGCATTTATGACTTCTTCGGTTAATATTTCTTCTAAGGCTTTTTGAAGTTCAATATCGATTGTTAGGACAATGTCATTACCTCTTTTACCTTCTTCTAAGAGTTTATATGAGCCATCGCTCATGACTTGGTATTTATTTTTTTTACCTTTTAGGATATCTTCATACTCATATTCTATGTTACTGGTTCCTACTCTATCATCTAGGCTATAGCCTTTTTTTAGGTATTCATCTTTTAATTCAGCAGGGATTCCACTTTTACTTGAAGAGACGTTACCTAAGATACTTTTAAATACATTACCATAAGGATATGTTCTTTCCCAGTCTAATTTAGTGTTTACGCCTTTTAGTTCACTTAAGTTTTCTGAGACTAAAGCGTATTCTTCGTCGGTGACATCTTCATTTTTGATGGTTTTTTCATCATAAGAATAGCCTGTATTCATAAGGGTATAGATATATGCGGCTTTTTTATCTAATTCGGTATATATAGATAAATCTTCATTTGTGACTCTTTCAATTTTAAGGTTATAGATATCATCACTGGTGAGTTTTCTTTCATCTAGTTTTTTCCATTCTTCGTCAGTTATTCTTTTGTTTGCTTCTTTAGGATGGTTTTTAATCCAAAAGTTTTTAAAGTCATAGTCATTTAATTTTATTTCGAGGTTTATCATATTTGCAAGTTTATAGGCTGTTTTGATTTCTTCTTCGGTAGTGATGCCTGATGGTTTTTTATAGTATATTACTTTTGATGGAATATTATCGACAATAAGTTTACCGTTTCGGTCATATATTCTACCTCTTGGGGCAGATTCACCATAGATTACCGTTTTGGTTAGGTTTTCTAATTTTTGGCTATATTTTTCTTTCCCGGCAACTTGAACTAAGAAAAGTGATGTAACTAATATTAAAAGGGCCAAGACAATGATAAAGGTTAAAATATTATAGCGTTTTTCTATTTCTATTTTAATATCTTTATTTTCTTTATAGGAATTAAAGTTATAGCTTGGTTTTCTTTGTTTTCTTGAAACTTTTAAGGCTTTTGGTTTTTTCTTTTTCATTTTTTGTCACCTCACTTTTATTTGTATCATATTTTATTATAGGGGGAATTTATGCATAAGTTATTTATTGAAAGATATATTAAGCAAATTAAAAAGGATGATATTTTGAAGTTTGGAATTCAAAATGATATTCATTTATCAAATGAACAACTTGATATATTATATCACTATTTAAATGAGTTTTGGGAAGTTATTTTATATGGAGATAGGGAAAAAGTTTTTTTGGATATGAAAAAAAGGTTTGATGAGGATACTTTTTTGAAGATGCAGAAATTATTTGAGGAGTATTTTAATCGTTATAAGGATTTATTATAGTAGTTTTGGATATCTTTTATTAGATTTTGATTAAATTTTTTATTTTTTATCATTTCTATTTCAAATTTATATGGTGGATAAGTTCTATCTTTACCGTTATCCACACTAATATAAGGGGTTTCTAATATTTTAGGAACTTTTTTTAGTTTTTCATGATAGATTATTTTGATAAGGTTTTCAAAGCCGATGGTTCCAAGGCCAATGTTTTCGTGACGATCTTTATGTGATGCTTTGATATTTTTACTATCATTTATATGGATGCAGGCGATGTTATTAATGCCAATAATTTTATCAAATTCATCTAACAGTTTATCAAAGTTTGTAAGGTCATAGCCGGCGTCATTTAGATGACAAGTATCTAGGCAGACCTTTACTCTTTCTTTATTGTTTACACCGTCGATGATAGTTTTTATTTCTTCAAATGTTTTGCCTAGTTCGGTTCCTTTTCCAGCCATGGTTTCTAAGCAAATAATAGGACCTTCTTTATCTTCTAAGATGATGTTTAAGGCATTTATGATGTTATTAAGTCCTTTTTCTAAGCCTAGGTTAACATGGCTGCCTGGATGAAGGACAACTTTATTAATGCCTAGGGTTTGGGCTCTTTTTAGTTCTTTTTTTAAAAAGTCTATGGAGAAGTTATATTTATCTTCATCTTTATTATTAGCTAAGTTTACGATATAAGGGGCATGAATGATGACATTATTTATATCGATATTATTTTCTTGCATGAGTTTTTGAGCAGTTATTGTTTTTTCTTCATCTATTTTGGCTCTTATAGTATTTTGAGGAGCACCTATATAAAACATAAATGTGTTTGCGTTATAACTTAAAGTTTCTTTAACACTTTTTAGTAAGCCTTCATCTTTGGTATAAGATACGTGAGAACCAATTATTAATTTTTCCATAAGAAATCACCTAGAAATATAATATCACATTTCTAGGTTATTCGCCTACTAAATCACCTAAAACTTTGAAACTTCCGTTAATTAGTTTTTGAATGACTTTTTCGGTTAGGTTTGATATGGTAAGTCCGGTTTTGGAAACAGTGTTTTGGTAGTTTTGGTTATTGGTGTCAATGTAATCTTCGATGTCAATTTTTTTACCGGCTTTGACGTCTTTTTCAAATTTTTCTATTTGACTATTGGTTAGAGCAACTTTTTTACTGTTTCTATATTCAAAATAGCCTGTACTTTGGGAAAGATACAGAGCAAAAAATGTGACGAAGCTGACAAAAATGGCATATCTAAATATTTTATTTAGTTTTTTATGTTTCATCTATATACTCTTTTATGATTGGGGTGAGCAGTTCAATGGTGTTTAAAACTTCGTCAATGGTGTTTTCTTCGCCACCTATTTCGATTAGGATAATGTTTGGGTTTAAGTCTTGATTATATATGCCATTTGAGTCTTCTCCACCTTTGGTTATAACGCCTCTAGTTAAAGTTGGATATTTTTGTTTTACTTTATTATTAATGGTATTGGTTAAGTTTAAATTTTTTGTGTAGTTTTGATGTTCTAAACCAACGACAAAGGATATTTTAGCGCATGATTTATTATTAATAATGACGGTTGATTTATCTTTTGGAAGGGCATCTCTATGAAGGTCGATGATTAGTTTATAGTTTGGATAATTATTTAAGGCGTTTTGAAGAAATACTCTACTGGCTTGGTAGCTTTTACTATATTTCATGTTATTTAAGTTTAAATAATCGGTGATATTATCTTCCATGACATCTGCTTTAATGTTATTTTCGGCTAGTTTATCTTGCATGATATAAGAGGCCATCATGACACCAGGGGTGATGTTATAGCCTTCTAAGGCTTTTCCTTGATAAGCTTCACTTTGATGAGTATTGTAGATATAGACTGATGGTTTTATGTCCAGTTTTTTTACATTTTCTGTATTTGGATTACTAACGTAGGTCATGTTTTCTTCATTGGCTTTGAAGTGAATAGTGTTTTCTAAGATAGAGACTGGTTTATTGACGTCTAGTATTTTTGAGAATAACTGTGTGAAAATGTCGGTGGATTTTTTTTCATATAGTAAATGATAGTTAGAGTTAACCATTAGGGCTTTTAGAAATTCTTCGTTTGAATCAACTAATTTTATATTCATGATAATATTAAAAGATAATTCATAACCTAGAAACATGATAAAGGCATAGGCAATTAATCTAAATTTGAATTTTCGTTTTTTCTTTAGTTTGATTTTTTTCATTATTTATCCCCCACTTTTATTTAATTATATGCTTTGATTAATAAATAAAATGTAGAAAAAAACAAAGCTTGTCTACTTTGTTTGAATGTTTTTATGAAGGGCGGCATTTAAGCCTTTAGAGATTGTTTTTGCGAGCTTTTCAATGATGAAATCTTCTTCTTTAGGGCTTACGGTGAGATTATAACCTATTGGGTTTAATATTTCATATATTAAGTTTTTGGTATCTTCTTCTGATAGGGTTCCAACCATACCTAAGATTTTTTGTTTATCTTCTTTTTTTATTTTGAATTTTTGACTTAAGTTTAAGTAATTAACATTAGTAGTTAGTTTAGTGGCTGGATTATTTATATTGGCAGCTTGATAAGCAAAATGGTTATAGAGGTATTTGATGGTGTCACTGACGATTGAAGCAGCATCAACAACAGTTGGAACTCCTATGGCAATAACTGGGATTCCTAGTATTTCTTTGGATATTTCTTTTCTTTTATTACCTACTCCACTACCTGGATTTATGCCAGCATCAGTCATTTGAATAGTTTTGTTTACTCTTTCAACTGATGAGGCAGCTAATGCATCAATGGTGATGACAAAGTTTGGTTTTATCATTTTTGTAATGCTTTTTAAAAGGTCACTTGTTTCTATACCAGTTTCTCCCATGACACCTGGTGAAATAGCACATACTCTTCTAAAGCCTTCTTCCAAGTTATTATATAAATAAATATGGTTTGTAACTAAGGTTTTAGATATGGTTAAAGGTCCAAGTGAATCTGGAGTTGATTTTTCGTTTCCAAGGCCAATTACTAGACACAAATCAGAATCTTGGATATTTTGAAGTTCTAGAAGTTTTTTTAATTCTTCTGTAAAGATTTTTTGGATTTTTTCTTGGTTTTGGTTATCAGTTATATCTTTGAATTCGATAGTTGTATAATTTCCTTCTTTTTTTCCAATACTTTTAGCTTCTTCTTCGTTTAGGGTAATATTTGTTATTTTGATGTCATCTATTTGTTTAGTGGGATTTGTTTTGACAAGTTCAACGGCTAGGTCAGTTCTTAGAATATTATTTTTTAAGTCTACTTCATGTTTCATGTTTTCACCTCAGTTTTAGTTTTGACAGAAGGTGAAAATTCATACAATTTTAATTATTTTTTCATAATTTTTAATGAAAGATTACAAATTTAAGCTTGTTTTGAAACAAATTTGTTGCTTTTTATGTGTTTTTTTGTTAAAATGGTTATACATGTGGCTTGGAGGTGAAATTTATGGCCAATTTAAAGAATGCGAAAAAAAGAGTTTCTGTTAATATTAAGAAAGAAAAAAGAAACAACGAATATTCTGCTAGTGCGAAAACTGCTATTAAAAATACTTTAAGAGCTATTGCTAAAAAGGATAAAGAAGCAGCTACTACTAATTTAAAAACTGCCATTAAAAGAATCGACAAGGCAGCTGGAGCTGGTGTAATCGCTAAAAATACTAGTGCTCGTAAAAAATCAAGATTAACAAAGAAAGTAAATGCGATGGAGTAATTTACTTTTTTATTTTATGGGGTGATTAGATGAAAAAATTTGGAAGTTTTTTATCTGTTTTAATTTTTTGTGGGCTTTTTATTTTAGCTTTTACTTATCGTGAGGATATTGCGAACTATGTGATGAAGTCTGTTATTCAAAATAAGGAAGTTACTTTACCTAATGAAGGGTCTAATTTTAACAATTATGAGTTTGCTTTTGTAAAGGAAACGGACAATTTTCATGTTAAAAGTAAACAGGATATTTTGAATGTGCTTTACACTATATTAAATCATGGAATGGATAATTTTACTTTTTACTGTGATTCTAGTTATGATTCATGTATAGACGATTTGAATGTGGTATCACAAGACCAAGTATTATTATCAACTGTTAACAATTTTGTATCTCCCTTTAACAGTTATGAGAAAATTTATTTTAAAATTTCTTCTTATGGAGAAATAAATATTGATGTAGATAAGTTATATACTGATGATGAGATTATAGATGTTAATAAAAAGATTAGTGAATTTGAAAGTTCTAATATTAAAGCTAATATGAGTGTGAGAGATAAGATTAAGGCTTTTCATGATTATTTGATTAATAATAGTGTTTATGATAAGGCAAGAGCTGATGCGATTGAGAAAGGCACTGATAGTGGCGGAGAATATTCTCATAAAGCAACTGGCCCTTTACTTCATGGTATAGCACTTTGTAGTGGTTATAGTGATGCGATGAAGGTTTATTTAGATAAGTTAGGAGTTCCTAATTATAAAATTTCTAACAACAATCACATTTGGAATTTAGTTTATATAGATGGAAAATGGCTTCATTTAGATTTAACTTGGGATGATCCTGTTACTTCTGATGGTTCAAATATTTTACTTGATAAGTTTTTCTTAATTACAAATAATGAACTTCAAAAAATAGATAGTACAGGTCATAAATTTGATATAAAATATTATCCTGAAGCAATAAACAGTTAAGGTTTAACCTTAACTGTTTTTTATACAAAAGTATTTATGATTCAATGACAAATGGATGTGTTTTACTACCATATCCACTTAACTGTAATCCTGATTTTATATGAAGTACTGGGAAAGAAGTGTAATAATGGCTATCATTAAGATCTTCTACGTATAAACCATTGTCAGTACTTTGATAAGTCCATATATAATTTTCTTCATTTGTATATGGTGTTAATAGCCAACCAACACCAGAGATTGTCCATCCAGTTCTTGGATTTACTACACTTAACCAAGTAGTATCACTACAGTTTGTGTCATAATAACTTTCATTATTTGGAAAGTTGGTACAGATTGAATCAGTATTTGTTCTAAGTAATTCTGTAACGGTGAGTATCGCTATTTTTCCATTCCATGTAGTTGATTTTTCACTTTGAACAGCACTTTGCAAATTATTTTCTGTTTTAGAACTTATAGCACCCACATTAAAATTCCCTGCTACTATTAAATTTTTTGCTGTAGTAGAGAGATTATTATAATATGTTCCATTTAAATATGTATTTACGTTTGAATTTAGCCAATTGTTTTTTCTTGAAAGCCACCTTGTGGTATCATATTGTGTTTCACCAGTTTCAGTTAAATTTATAATTTTCATTGTTCCGTCTTTTTCTATTGATAGTATTCGCCATTCTTCATTGTTAAATGTAATATAATTATCTACATAATTGCCTCTATAAATATATCTACCTTCTTCATATTCATCCGCATATAGTCCAGATCCAGTGGTAACTACTAAATCTTTTAATTTGGAAGAATTTATAGTTGAACTATCGGCTTTTTTGTAAAGTTCATCGATGGCATCTTGAACATTTGTTGCATTAAGTCCACTTGCTTTATTATCATATGTTGTTTGATTACTTGGAAAATACGTTACAGCCGATACGCTTACTGTTCCAACTATTATTGCTGTTAATAGGCATAAAAAGCATCTATTTTTTAAAATTTTTTTCATGACTACCTCCTATTTTATTTTTTTGTTATTTTCTGTAACTTATTTTAGGTTATCTAATGTTATTATAACCTATTTTAAGTTATAAAGCAATAACTTGTTTTAAGTTATTGTAAAATCAAATCGGAGGTTAGCTTATGAATAGACTTAGAGATTTAAGGGAGGACCACGATTTATTACAAAAAGATATTGCCAAAATACTTGGAATGTCACAGACTGGATATTCACAATATGAAACTGAAACTAATGATATTCCAACAGCTATTTTAAAGAAGTTAGCTAGTTATTATAATACTAGTATTGATTATATTTTATGTATTACTAATGAGAAAAAACCTTATCCAAAAAATAAAAACGCCTAGGGCGCTTTTTTAGATTTGACTTAATGGTAAGGTTATGGTTACTTTAGTATATTTTCCTTCTTCTGATTCATAATTTAAGGTGCCGTTATGGGCTTTAATAATTTCTTCTGAAAGAGATACTCCAAGGCCAGTCCCTTTAGGTTTAGTTGTATAAAATGGTTCTTTTATTTTATTTAAAGTGTTTTTATTCATACCTTTTCCATTATCTTTAATTGTAATTGTTAGAATATTATTATTAATTATTTCTTTTAATTCGATATGTCCTTTTTTATTTTTAGGTATGGCTTCGATACTATTTTTGAAAAGATTTATAAAAACTTGAGTTAGTCTATTATAATCAGCATTTATATAAATATCATCATCAATTATATTTATTTTTAATTTAATATTATTTTCATTACAAAGCATTTTTATATTTTTAATTACTTCTTCAATTAACAGATTTATATCAATAATATCTTTATTAATTTTTACTTTATTCATGGCTAGGAAATCTTCTAATAATAAAAGTGTCCTATTGATTTCATCTTTTAATATTGGAATATATTTTTTAAAATGGTCTAAGTTATCTTTATCAAACATGTCTAAATATCCTTTGCACACGGCAATGGGATTTTTTATTTCATGAGTTATTCTAAACAATGATGTTTTTATTTGTTTATTGTTTTCTATTTCTTTAATATTCATGTGTAGTTTTAAGATATCTTCTGTTTTATTTGATAAGCTTATTATTAAATAAGAAATAATATATAAAAATAGACTTGATAGAAATATTTCTTTGATATAAATTGGAAAGCTATAGTTAGTATAACTGGTTAGAATTATAGTGAAAATGGCTTTTAATACAGTGAATGTTAATATGAATTTATTTAGGTTTAATTTTTTTGATAGTTTTAAATAAAATAAGTAATAGATGATATATTCTAATATTATAATTATCAGATAGTTTTGATAAAAGCTATAGTAGTAACTAATCATAATTAGTGATATTATAGCTATTGATAGGTTTGATTTTTTGACATAAGAAAGTATTAAAGATATATTTACAACTATAAAAGGAATATGAGGATATAGTGGATTAGCATATTTTAAAATTAAATATAGTACTGAAAAAACGGTTACGACATATAAAAGATCATTTTCTTTTTTATTGAATGTTTTTGTATATGCGAGATATAGTAAATATACCATTAGTGGAAATGCGATTAAAACAACATCTAAAAGCAAAGAATCAAATATTTTCATTTTTTATCACCGACATTATTTTACAAAATTTCTATGTCGAAGTTTGTCGAAAAATGATAAATTTGATAATTTTTTGTTCAAAAAAAGCTTTAAATTAAAGCTCTAGTTACATTTTACGTTGCAAGTTTCTTCATAAGAGTATTTGTATTGGTTATTATCTTTATCATAAGTTACCCTTACGCATCCAGTCATCGTTTTTCCTGTGGTTGGGTCAATAACATCTTTACTACTTTCTAAGTATCCTTCAGTTTTAAGAAATTCAATATCAATATCACAAGAAGTTTCTGGAAGTTTACGCCAGTTATCTGTTCCCCATCTTTCGGCGGCATCAGTAACTGTTTCAATCTGGCTTTCTAAGGTATCTTCTTTAGAATTATTAATAATACCAACAATAGTTGGAACGGCAATTGTCGCTAATATGCCTAAAATAATAATAACTGCGAGTAATTCTATAAGTGTAAAGGCTTTATTTTTCATGGTATCACCTATTTTTAATTATACGTTCTTTGTTTTGTCATGTCAATAATATGAGGTCACATTCTACATAGACTGCCATTTTTTTCAATGTGTAAAGTAATGGTTAATATGGTAATTGATTTAAGTTCAATTTTATGTTACTATGTGTGAGAAGGAAAGCTTTGTATAAAGGAATATTAAACAAAGTGATTGCTTGATGTACCAAATGTGTTTTGGATACCTAAATCATAGCTTTATTATTAGGTGCCTTTTTCTATTTAAATAATGGATGTGATATTATGAAAAGTGTTGGAATTATTTGTGAATATAATCCATTTCATTATGGACATTTATATCATATTAATAAAGTAAAAGAGATGTTTCCTGGATATGTGATAATTGCGGTTATTAATGGCAATTTTACTCAAAGAGGAGACGTTAGTATAATAGATAAATGGGAAAAAACTAAAGTTGCTTTGAATTACGTGGATTTAGTGATTGAACTTCCTTTTGTTTTTGGAACACAATCAGCTGATATATTTACTAAAGGTTCTTCGGATATTTTAAAGGCTTTGAAGGTAGATGCTTTTGTTTTTGGTAGTGAAAGTAATGATATAGATAAGCTTAAGAGGATTGTTCAAATACAAGAAAGTAATGAGTATAATATAAAAACTAAAAATTATATGAAGCAAGGTTTTAACTACCCTACTAGCTTGTCTTTAGCCTTAAAAGATTTTAATATTGTTTTAGAAGATAATCCGAATGATTTACTTGGAATTGGATATATTAGAAATTTAGAGGGGGTTAATACTCTGAGTATTAAAAGGACAAATGATTACCACAGTTTAGAGTTAAATAAAATAGCTAGTGCGACTAGTATTAGAGAGGCTTTAAGAAATGGTGAAGATATTAAGAATTATGTACCTTTAGAAAGTTATGAATGTTTGTCTGATTTACACTTTTTTGATGATTATTTTGAATTGCTTAAATATAAGATTATTTGCTCTGATGATTTAAGTATATATCAAACAGTTGATGAGGGAATTGAAAATAAAATTAAGAAAGTGATTTTAAAAGCTAATAATATAGAAGAGTTAATTAGTTTAGTTAAGTCTAAGAGATATACTTACAATAAACTTAAACGAATGTTTTTGCACATACTTTGTTCATTTACTAAAGAAGAGGCAAAAAGATGCGTTAATATAGAATACATTAGAGTTTTAGGTTTTAATGATAAGGGTAAGAAGTATTTAAATTCTATTAAAAAGGAATGTGAATTACCTATTTTATCTAATTATGATGATAGTTATGAAATGATGAGAATTGAAAATAGAGTTAGTAATATTTATAATATTAAAAAAGATGACTTTTTAGAAGAATATAAGCATAAGCCTATAATTTTCTAGTCATCTTTTAAATTATATCAATTTTTAAGAAGTTAGTTGTTTTTACTTGATGCATTCTTGGGAAACCGCCAGTTATGATTACGGTATCTCCTTTATTTAACTGCATATTTTTAGTAGTTTCTTTTTTACAGTAATCGATTAATTCTTCTAAGTTGTTATAGTAATCAACAATCACTGGGTATACACCATAGTTTAAGGCAAGAGCTTGAGCTACTTTACTATCTGGACAGGCAGCAACGATTTTTGATTTTGGCTTTAGGGTACTTATTAATTTAGCACTATAGCCACTAGTTGTTGCGGCAATGATTACTTTTACATCTAGTAAGTTAGCACTTTCAACAACGTTATGAGCAATAGCAGATGGAATGTTATTTTCTTTGACATATTGTTTTTGATTGACATAATCATAATAGCTTTCAGCTTCTTCACAGGTTTCAGCCATATATTTAACAGCATCTGCTGGATGTTTACCGATAGTTGTTTCGCCTGATAACATTACGGCATCGGTTCCATCTAATACAGCATTAGCAACATCTGAGATTTCTGCTCTAGTTGGACGAGCAGATGTATACATTGATGCGAGCATTTCAGTTGCAACAATGACTGTACGTCCTTTTTTACGGCATTTGTCAATTATTTCTTTTTGTAAGATTGGTAGTTCTTTCATAGGCATTTCAACACCTAAGTCACCACGAGCCACCATTATTCCATCACTTACTTCAATAATTTCATCAATATTTTGAATGGCCGTATGGCTTTCAATTTTAGAAATTATTTGCATGTCTTCTCTACCTTGGCTTTTTAATATTTCTCTAGCAGCTAAGACATCTTCTTTAGAGCTTACGAAAGAAAGGGCAAGAAAATCACCATCGTGCTTACAGGCATAGATTATATCTTCTTTATCTTGGTCACTGATAAAATCTAGGTTTAAGTGAACGCCTGGGACATTGACACTTTTTCTACTACCTAATACTCCCCCATCAATGATTTTACACTCTATTCCGTTATCTAGTTTTTTGATTACTTCTAGTTTCATAAGACCATCTTCTAATAATACTGAACTACCTACTTCAATATTATCTAGGGCGTCTTTATAGTTAACTGTGATGGCATTTTCTGTACCTAAGATATCATCTTTAACTATTTTAATTGTTTTACCTTCTTCTAAGTTTATTTTATCATCTGTCATATTTCCAGTACGAAAATCTGGTCCTTTGGTATCAAATAGGACTGCTATATGTGAACCTAATTCTTGATTTGCCCTTTTTACTAGGCTTAAAACGTTACTTTTTTCTTCTTCTGTGGCATGAGAAAAGTTAATTCTGGCAACATTCATACCATTTAAGACCATTTGTTTAAAAGTTTCAAATTTGGCACTGCTTGGACCAATTGAACAAATTATTTTTGTTTTTTTCATGTTTACATCTCCTTTTGACAATTTTCACAATAATAAGTTCCACGTCCGCCAACGGTTATTTTAGTGACTTGACTATGGCAAATGGGACACTCCGTTTTTGTGTGGACAAGTAAGTGAGTTTGAAATCTACCGTGAACTCCTTCACTAGATTCATAGCTTTTAACTGTTGTTCCACCATATTCAATGGCTTTTTCTAACACTAATTTTGTATACTTAATAATATTTTGATAATCCTTAATATTTAAGTTTGTAGCTAAAGTTTTAGGGTTTATTTTAGATAGAAACAGTATTTCATCGGCATATATATTTCCAATACCAACTATTATATTTTGGTCTAGAAGTTCGGTTTTTATAGGTTTTTTATGGAATTTATTTTTTAGATATTCTGGGGTTAGTTTTTTATCCCAAGGTTCTAAACCTAAATCTTTTAATGGTTTTTCATCAAAAGCAGTTTGCTTTTTTTGAAGATACATTTTTCCAAACTTTCTTGTGTCATTATATCTTAAATCAGTTCCATCAGAAAGGTGAAAAATGACGTGCTGGTGCTTTTCGATAGGATCCTTGGCGTTTCTAATTATATATTTACCTTCCATTCTTAGATGGCTTAATAAATAATAGTCATCTAATTCAAATATAAGCCATTTGCCTCTTCTTGTTATGTCGTTTATATTTTGGTCTTTGATTTGTTTTTGAAATTCTTTAATACTAGGACAAGCGATGATGTTATCCCAATATATAGATGCGGACATTATTTTTTTATTTTTTACTTCTTTTAGCAAAGTATTTTTGACTGTTTCAACTTCTGGCAATTCAGGCATGGCATACCACCTACTTCTCTTTGTATTTTGCTTCTAAAATAATTTTTTTATTTTTTTGTTTCTTTTTCAAGTTTTTAAAATATGGTTTTAAGAATTTATATATTGTGTATAAGAAATAACATATTAAAGCAAATAAAACTATATAAATAAAAATGTGAAAAATAAAAAATAAAATAATAATTCCTAAAATAAATAATAAAACTTGCTTTAAATTAATGTTCAAAAAAATCACCTCAACAATTATAACATGGTTTACCTTTATTTTCAATTGAATTAAGACGATTTATGTTTATTTTTAAATGTGTCAATAACTTGGGAAAATGTCCCGAAAAAAAGTAAACATTAACGGGAAAATATTTCCGAAATTTAAGCATACACA
>CALVRA010000005.1 GCA_944358415.1 uncultured Bacilli bacterium
TAAACTCAATACGTTGTTTCAAACTTTTTTCCATTTCTAACTCTTGGGTAGTAAACTTTATCATAATTAACACCGTCCTTTCTTTTAGGATGATTTCTATGTACTTCCAAGCCCTACGGGAGTTCGGAACACAAAAAAATCAATCCAAACGGATTGATTATATGTTAAGTTCAAACTATAAAAGTTCGAACAGAAACGTCACTGGAGCAAGTGACCGGAATCGAACCGGCATCTTAGCCTTGGCAAGGCCATATACTAACCGTTGTACTACACCTGCGTCTTTTTAATTATATAATATTTTATGTTTATTGTAAAGAAAATATTTATAAAAAATGAAAAAAGCCAGTTTAGTTACTAGCTTTTAATTGATTTTTAAATACTTTTCTAAATAAGAATCTGACTAATGGTCCGGCATAAAAAAGTTGCCAGAATAATGCCATTGGAAAACTTAAGGTCCATGTTTGAATCCAGTTTACAAATAGGTTTTTCGAGCCTTTAAATTCAAAAAATATGTTGGCTATTAAAGTCATAATTGGACACATAAAAGCAACTGTTAAACAGGAAATCATTAAGGTTATAAATATAGGTTCTGTTTGTTTAACATTTAGTGCTTTAAAAGTTATTTTGTGAACTAATTTTCCAACAAAGAAAAACTCTATTAAAAAAGCGATTAAGCATGTTAAGGGTAATGCTTTTAGTACTTCTAAAAATATTTCATTAGATATTCCACCATTTTGAAGTGATATGTTGTATGTTATCATAGCAAATACCATTAAAATAACCATCATTATTCCAAAAATGATTTCTTGAAATTTAGTTTTAGGCATATAAAAACCTCCTTTCATTTTTAAAAGAAGATTGTTGTTGTTCGTTAATCATTTTAAAATGTACGTTTCCAATTATACCAATTTCTTTTTGCATTGAGTCATTATAACAAATTTTGTGAAATTATGTAAGTAAAAATGAATAATTTACATATTAAATTATCCATGATAAAATTGATATAGAGGGAAAATTATGGAAAAAATAAATGGATTATCAGAAGAAAAGGTAATTGAGTTAAAAGAACGTGGTCTTGTAAATTATAAAGCTGATGTTAAAACTAAATCAACTCATCAAATTATTATGGGAAACTTTTTCACATTATTTAATTTTTTGAACTTTGGTTTAGCTTTAGCTATTTTTCTTGTTGGTTCTTATAAAAACTTACTTTTTTTAGGGGTTGTCATTTGTAATACTTTAATTAGTACAATTCAAGAGATTAGAAGTAAAAGAATTGTTGATAAACTTTCTTTACTTAATGAGAGTAAAGCTACGGTTATTAGAGATGGGGTAGAGAAGCAAATTGGAATTCATGAAATTGTTTTAGGAGATGTCATTAAACTTAGAGCTGGTAATCAAATCGTGACTGATAGTAGAATTATTTCTGGTGAAATTTTAGTTAATGAATCACTTATTACGGGTGAATCTGAATCGGTGACTAAAAATAAAGAAATGGATATTTTATCGGGAAGTTTTGTCGTAAGTGGGAATTGTTATGCAGAAGTTATACATGTAGGAGCTGATAATTATACCGCTAAAATATCAGCTGAAGCAAAATATATTAAAAAGGTAAATTCGGAAATTATGAATTTTATAAATAAAATTATAAAATATATTTCTATATTTATTGTACCAATCGGTGTTCTATTATTTATTGGTCAAATGGGTGAAGGTAGTTTTGCAGATACAGTGGTACATGTTGTGGCAGCTTTAATTGGAATGATTCCAGAAGGTTTGGTACTACTTACTAGTACGGTTTTAGCAATTAGTGTTATTAGACTTTCTAAGTATAATGTGTTGGTGCAGGAATTATATTGTATCGAAACTTTGGCAAGAGTTGATACTATTTGTTTAGATAAAACGGGAACATTAACGAAAGGTGAGATGGAAGTTTCTAAATTAGTACCTTTAAACGGAACATCTATGAATGATATAGTAGATGCTTTAAGTATGATGAGTTATCATATGGATAATGATAATCAGACGATGGAAGCAATTAGTAAAAAGTATGCGAGAAGAAATGATCATAAGGTGATAGAAATTGTACCGTTTTCATCACAAGCTAAGTGGTCTGGCATTTCTTTTGAAGATGTAAGTTATATTTTGGGGGCTCCAGAGATTGTTTTAAAAGATACGTCAAAAATAGATAGAGAACTTAATGAGTATACACGCAGTAATAGAGTTGTATTGCTTGGTCAAGTTAAGCATAAATTGAATAAAACTTTACCTAAAGATATTCATCCGTTGGCTTTAGTTATTATTAATGATAAAGTTAGATTGGAGGCTAAGGCAACACTTGAATATTTTAAGGAACAGGGTGTCGATATTAAACTTATTTCCGGGGATAATCCGCAAACAGTGGCTGGAGTGGCTGAAAAGGTTGGACTTACTAATATTAAATATATCGATATGAGTAAATGCAACGAACCAATTATACAAATTTCTGACAAATATAATGTGTTTGGAAGAGTTAAACCTAATCAGAAAAAAGAGATTATTATGGCGCTTAAAGCAAATGGCCATACAGTTGCAATGACTGGTGATGGAGTAAACGATGTTTTAGCTTTGAAAGAGGCTGATTGTAGCGTTGCAATGAATAGTGGTAGTGATGCGGCTCGTAATGTGTCACAATTAGTACTTTTAGATTCTAATTTTTCATCAATGCCAAAGGTTGTAGCTGAAGGTAGACGAAGTATTAATAATATTCAAAGGTCATCTTCATTATTTCTTTGTAAGACAGTGTATGCGACATTACTAGCGGTATTGTTTATGTTTTTACCACAAAGTTATCCATTTGAACCAATTCAGCTTACTTTGACAAGTGTGGTAACGATTGGTATTCCATCATTTATTTTAGCTTTGGAACCTAATAATGAAAGAATTAATGGTAAGATAATTATCAATGTTTTAAAAAGATCGATTCCAACAGCTTTGACGATTGTGGCTAATGTTTTAATAATTGTGTTTTTACCAACCATTATTAGACTTACTGATGATGAAGTATCTACTTTATGTGTTCTTTTAACTGGACTTACTGGTTTTATGCTTTTGTATAGGATTAGTGTACCGTTTAATGCAATTCGTAGATGTTTGTTTGTCTTTTTAATAACAATGTTTACTTTAGAAGTGATCTTCTTGAGAGAGTTATTTTCTTTAACTATTTTAACACCAAAACTGTTGATTTTGACTTTAGCTTTATTTATGATAGCAATATCTTTGTTTAATATATTTACCGATTTATTTTATAGAATTTCAAAGAAGATTAAATTGTGAGAAAGCCTTTGTTTTTGAGGCTTTTTTTTCGACTAATATTGACATACTATGTAAACTAGATGTATAATGTTTGTAATAATGGAACGGGTGATGATATGATTAATGAAAAAGATACAGGGGCTTTAATTAATCAAATTCGCGAAGTTACACGTGATCATATAGATTGGATTAAGACACAACTTTTAAAACCGAATAATTTTATGGTAGCAAAGGGACGTGAAGTTTGGATTGATGTCCCAAATAGTAAACTAAAAAATATTGTTACTATCCCTAGTAAAGATGAACCAAATTATCGTGAATGTTGGGCGAGAGTTTATAATTTAGCGGTAGATTATTTGGAAGGATGTCTCAGTTATGCGTGTATGACTGGAAATTTGGATTATAGAACTATTAATTGGCCAGGATTTAATTCAGAGAATGCGAATTATGCACGTGGACTTGAAAAAATTTGGGATAATTATAAATTAGAATTGGCAAGAAAACTTCAAGAGGAAGAAGAAAGAAAAAAACTTAAGGTTACTAAAAGAAGTGTAGTACTTAGTCCGGTTAATACGAATGTTGAAACTGTTTATCATAATGAAGTGAAGGATCAAGATTCTTTATTAGAAGTGCCTAGGCATGCGCCAGCACAAGATGTTTTAAAATCAGTACTTGTTTCATCTGAACCCAGTGTTCAAAGTGAACAAATAGATACAAAACCTTTAAATTTAGAGGTTAATGAAACTACTTTGGAAAAAACTTACGAAAAAGAAGTTTCAGAGGGTCTTGCAAGACCTGTTAAAGAGTTTGTTGCTCAAAAAATTTTGGATGGCGATAAACTTAATAAAAAAGATGTTAGAGATTTACACGATAAGGGAGCTAGTTTAGTTATTTTACCTTGTCAAAATGTCGATAATATAAAAGAAGAAAAAATGTTTTTTGAAAACATGAATGTTTGCGGAGATGAAAATCTTAAAACTGGTGTAATGATATATGGTAAAGCTACTGATGAAAAAGAGGCTGCATATGAACTAAAAAAATTATTTAAACTTCTAGATCAGTGTGGTAGTAGTTTTACTAAATGTGTTATTTATCAAGTTAATGATGAATTTGTTTTGAAAAATAAAGATAGTGAAATGAAGTTACTTAGCTTTATTAATGCTTATACAATGATTGCTGAAGGACTTGCACGAGAAAATTTTGTTCCACTTTTGTCAATGAATTTAACGAGTAAAAAGATTTTAGAAGATATTTATAAAAGATATAATTTAGATAGTAAATACGAAGTTATCTATATGGTTTTGGTTAGAGAATTAGATGAGTTATCTAAAGATGATTCTATAATTTTAATGGATCCACAATACGATTATGATATGGTAACTATTAGAAATCCTAAGTTTAATAATGGAGAGGTTCTTAGGGAAATTGTTAACTCTCAAAATGTTAAAAATACAACTTTGGCTAAAGCTGCTTAAGTTTTTGGTTCAATGTCAAGTAGTGTTGGTGGAACCAAAAACTAATGATAAATGAACTTGCCAAGAGGGTCAAAAAATGACCTTCTTTTAGTATGCTTTAATTGGATTAAGTAAACCTTTAATAAGCATAACTCTAGCTTTTAAATGCTTAAATTGTCTATAACCGCAAGCAGTGTGTTTAATTTGCTTGATAAGATTATTCATACCTTCAGTCCTACCGTTAGAATATTCATAGTCAAAAGCATTAACAATATAGTTTTCCATATTTCTAAAAGTTCTTAAAGCTTTTTTCATGTATTTAGAAATGTTTTTGTTGTGGTAATGAATAATGTTTAAAAACTTGTCTTTATCTCTATTATCAATAGCTTTTATAATACCTTGATAAATTTGATAAGTATTATAAAATTCTTCGTCTGTATTAATTAAGTAAGTTACAATATCAATTTGTGAAACCTCTTTTTTAAAACATTTAGAATATTTCTTTTTATCAGAAAGTTCATCTTCATTTTTAAGTATTAATTTCCAGTACTTTTTAAGTTTTTTATAGTTAGGATTAGATTTAACACATAGTTTTTTCCTGGTATTATCTAAAGCATCTCTAACTTGTAGGTCAATATGAAATCTATCAGGAATTAAAATGGCATTTCTAAAAATTCTTTTAAGAAGTTTATAGTAAGGCTTATATAATTCTAAAGTAATAAATTTAACTTTATCTCTTTCTTTTTTGGGATACATATTAAAATAAGCTTCAATATCTTTAGAAAACCTAGAATTATTAATATCAAATATATTGGCATGTACTTGGTCGACAATAATAAGAACCATTTTAGATTTGGTATCTTTTGTGGCTTTGAACTCATCAATACCTAAAACTTCTGGTAGAAAGCCACCATTTTTAATAAGTTTATCTTTTGAAATACTATCTAAAATTCTATTAACATGGTTGGTAGAAACATTGTTTCTTCTAGCAATATCTTTTTCAGTACCTTTTTGCATTAATTCTAATTTAATATTTAAATTAGTATCATTTGATATTTGTTTATGAAAATCAACAATAGAAGTAGAAGCAATAAAGGTTCTATTACAATGTTTACATTTAAATCTTTGTTTATCAAGATTAAGAATAGTATCATAGCCACAAACTTTAGTTAATTTAATATGACAATTCCTTTTAAAGCCCCAATTAATAATATCATCATGTCCTTTATTAATACATCCACATTTAGGACAGTAATCAGGGATATAAGTAAGATAAGCATTAAATACTTTAGTATCTTTGCCTTTAATATTAACAATTTCTAAACAATTATCATAAAAATAAACATTATCATCTTTAATATTTAACATTAATTTGATATAATTAGTATGAGTCATTTAATCAGATTCTTTCAATATTTTTCCAATTAATATTTTATCATGAGTTTCTGGTTAGTGACTCGTTTTTTATATAAAAATAGTGTCGGTGGAATTTTACTCACCAGCACTATTTATTATAGAACCTAAGTGTGACTTTAACTATTATTGGTGGTGCTATTCCAGCTAATTTAGCTTCTAGAAAAGAGCCAGTTGAAGCTTTAAGAACAGAGTAAATATTGAATTATTCTGTTTTTTTTGTTAATTTGACATTACTATTTTTTGTGATACAATATAAAAGCTTTAGAAAGGAAGAAAGAATGAAAAATAAAAGATCATTATCGATGTTAGATGTAGAAAATAAGCAGTTAGATGTTAGATATAAATTAAGTGGTAGTTTGTCGGGAGTTATGGTTACTTCTAAAAAACAAAAAAAAGCTCAACGAGAAGAAAGGCTAGAAAAGTATACAGAGTTTTTCAAACAGAATTTATCTAAAATAGATGATATTGAAAATCCAAATTATATAGCTTTAGAAATTGCGAATGACGAGGGACTAAATGTCACTGAAGTTTTAAAAAAGGATAATGGAAGTTTGAATTTTAAACTTTGCAATATTGGACTAATTGAAACTTTGCTCCAAAATCCAGCAGAACTAAAAAAGATAAATTTAGTTCATGCGGTTTTACCATTTGACGATTCTGCCTTACTTATTAAAGATTTATTAACAATTCCAGAAGTTTCAAAGGCTTCGACTAGAGTTGTCTTGGGCTTATATGGTGATTCGCAAGATTTGAATTATGACCATAGTGAAAGAGTATTAAGATCAATGATTAGAAATTTAGACTTCTTTGATTATAAAGGTGATGAAATTGATGGTACTACTGTAAAGATGGTATGGTCAACTTATCAAAAAAATATGAGAATGAGACACTAATGTCTCTTTTTTGTTGTATAATGTTTATGGTGATAATATGGAAAATAAATTAAAAAAAATAGTAAGTAGTTTAAAAGATAATAATAAAACAATTAGTACAATGGAATCTTGTACAGGTGGAGCTATTGTAAATGCTCTTACAAATGTACCTGGCGCTAGTAATGTTTTAAAATATAGTGCGGTGACTTATTCTAATGAATTTAAGATTAAAATGGGTGTCGATGCGTCAGTTATCGAAAAGTATACAGTTTATAGTAAGGAAACAGCTAGAGAGATGGCTAGAGCGATTAGTGATTTTGCTTTGAGTGATTATGGTATTGGAATAACTGGAAAACTTGGTAAAAGAGATCCACATAATAAGTGTGGTGACGATAATCAGGTGTTTATGTGTCTTTACGATAGAAAAAAGAATAAATATATAGATTTTGATATTTTCGTGGATAGATATAATCGCCGTGATGATAAAAAAGAAGTTTTAGATGAAGTTGTTAATAAACTTTTAGATTATTTGGAAGATTAATTATGTATAAAAATTTAGATTATTTATTTGAAAATTTAAGTAAGTCGAAGTTTCGCTCTAGTTTTCATTTACGTAAATATATGATTAGTTATGTTAACGAAAAGGGATTAGATAAGATTAAAGAGCACGCTTATGATTTTATCAATAAGAAGTTAAAACCAGCTTATCCTAAAAACGATGGAAGACAAACAGCGATGAGTGGTCATCCTGTGTTTATAGCTCAGCACGCTACAGGAACTTGCTGCAGAGGTTGTTTAGAAAAATGGCATCATATTCCTAAAGGAAGAGAACTTACTTTAGATGAAGTAGGTTATGTTGTAAATGTAATTATGAAATGGATAGAAAAGGAGATGGATTTTTAAAATTTATATACATTTTGGTTATAATATGATATAATTTTAATGGTAATCATTATCATTAAGGGGGATGCATAATGCGTGAGACACGGCAGATGAAACTTATCTTAAATTATGTAGATAATAGTTATGACCATCCAACTGCTATGGAAGTTTATGAATTTTGTAAGAAGTCTGTTTCTAATATTAGTTTAGCGACAGTTTATAGAAATTTAAATAAACTTTCTAGTTTAGGATTAATTAAGCAAATTAAAATGCCTAATAATATCGATAGGTTTGATCATGTACATGATGAACATCCACATTTTATATGTATTGAATGTGGTGAGATTACTGATTTAGATAAGAGTTTGGATGTCAGTAAAATTGCCCCTAAGAATGTTAAGATAACCACATATGAAATAAATTTTAAAGGTGTTTGTGAAAAGTGCCAAAGGAAGGGAGAATAGGATATGGAATTAAAAGGAACAAAAACTGAAAAGAATTTATTAACTGCTTTTGCAGGAGAAAGCCAAGCTAGAAATAAGTATACTTATTTTGCTGCAACAGCTAGAAAAGAAGGTTATCAACAAATTGCTGCTATTTTTGAAGAAACTGCTAATAACGAAAAAGAACATGCTAAAATGTGGTTAAAAGCTTTATTTGGTGGTGAAATTAAAGATAGTTTAAAAGTTGATACTATGGAAGCTTTAAAATTAGCTGCTGAAGGTGAAAATTACGAATGGACTGAAATGTATGCTGATATGGCTAAAGATGCTAAAGAAGAAGGTTTTGATAAATTAGCTTACTTATTTGAAGAAGTAGGTAAAATTGAAAAGACTCACGAAGAAAGATATAACAAATTATTAGAAGCTGTTAAAGAAGAAAAAGTATTTAAGAGTGAAACTCCTAAGATGTGGGTTTGCCGTAACTGTGGTCATGTTCACTATGGTGAAACTGCTCCAATGGTATGTCCAGTATGTGCTCATCCACAATCATATTTTGAAATTAAAGCTGAAAATTATTAAGAAAAAAGAATTGCTGAATATAATAGCAATTCTTTTAATATACTTAAATGGTGTCCCCTTAGGGATTCGAACCCTAGACCCACTGATTAAGAGTCAGTTGCTCTACCAACTGAGCTAAGGAGACAAGTTCTTAATAAGTATAACACAAAATAGTATGTAAATTCAATAGTTATTTTTTGATTATGTGTTTAAATTCGACATGTTTATATATTTAATTAAGTGTATAATAGTTTAAGGGTGAGAAATATGCGGAAGAAAAGTGTAATAGTTATATTGTTATTTATTTTTATGGCTTTAACTTTGTTTGGA
Organism: uncultured Bacilli bacterium; assembly: GCA_944358415.1. Classification (GTDB taxonomy): domain Bacteria; phylum Bacillota_I; class Bacilli_A; order RF39; family UBA660; genus Coprosoma. The sequence goes on from CALVRA010000005.1 coordinate 9,250, forward strand.
ATATTTTATAATAATCCAAAAGATGAAAAGAAAGTTAATTTAAAAGAAAAAACAAATACGTTAAATGCGATGGTTATTAATAAAGAAAAGGGTAAAATAACTGTTCAGGATAGTGACAATATTATTTATACTTTTAATTTAGATGCCGATTTTAATATTGGTGATACAGTTCAAATTGAATATGATGGTGATTTAGATAAAAATAAGGAACTACAAGATATTATAATTAAAGATTATGAAGTAATGTATGACTATAATGATAAAAGTGGAATTCCTAAATTATGGTTAGATGATGGCTTATTTAAAAAATATTATGAAAAAGCTTATGAGAAATTAGAAAATATGACTTTAGATGAGAAGATTGCTCAAATATTGTTGGTGAGGTATCCTGATGATGGCTTAGGGGTTTTGAAAAATAATCAATTTGGTGGTTATGTGTTTTATGCGAAAGATTTTAAAGATAAAACTTATGATGAAGTAAAAACAATGATGAGTGATTTACAAGGTGTTTCTAAAATTCCTATTTTAACAGCTGTTGATGAGGAAGGTGGTAGAGTTGTTAGGGTGAGTAGTAATCCTAATTTAGCAAGCATTCCTTTTAAATCATCTAGAGAGTTATATTTGGAAGGTGGATTTAATAGAATTAAGGAAGATACAATTCAAAAGAGTAAACTTTTATATGATTTAGGAATTAATCTTAATTTAGCGCCCGTTATAGATGTGTCTACTAATTCTAATGATTATATGTATTCTAGGTCTTTAGGTGAGGATAGCGATACTACTTCAGAATATGCGAAAACAGTTATTTCGGCTAGTCATGGGTTAGGTGTTTCTTATACTTTGAAGCATTTTCCTGGTTATGGTAATAATTTAGATACTCATGAAGATGTAGTTATTGATAAGCGGAGTTATGAAGATATATTAAAAAATGATTTACCGCCTTTTAAAGCTGGTATTGAAGAGGGAGCAGAAGCCGTATTAGTTAGTCATAATATAGTAAGTAGTGTGGATTTAGAAAATCCTTCTTCGCTTTCTTCTAGTATTCATAATTTACTTAGAAATGAGCTCAAATTTACGGGAATAATTATTACTGATGATTTAGCTATGGGAGCGACTAAAGATATTGAAAATTCGACAGTGGAAGCTATTTTGAGTGGTAATGATTTAATTATTACTACCGACTTTGAAGATAGTATGAATTCGGTTAAAGAAGCAATTAATAATGGCATTCTCAATGAGAGTTTAATTGATAAACTTGCGTTTAGAGTAATTGCTTTTAAATATTATAAAGGGTTAATCTTTTAAAAAAATTTAATTTTACATTGATTTGTGATATACTTTTTTGATACGAGGGAATATTAAAAATTATTATAGTTAACGCTATATTAAATTAAAGAGTGTTTGAAAAGGAGAAATAAAATGCTTAAAAAAGTTGGTGAAAGCGATTGTGTAAGTATTAATTATACTGGTTTTGAAAGAGTATTTGTGGATTTATTTAAAAGGTTTTCTAAAAAGGGACTACCTCTTGATGAACTTAATTATAATTTATTAGAAAAGCTTGTTGAATTTGTAAAAGGTGATTATAAGCAGTCTTGTTTAGTTTGTAATGAGATGTTAGAGATGTATGAAAATGGTGAAGTTAATAATATTAAATATGCATTATTTAAAGATTTTAATATTATTAATATGAAGTCAAAAAAACTTTTTAATAAGTATGAGCCTTTCTTTAATGTTTTTGATGATATTCAAGCTGAAGAATTTTTTAGTAAATTAGATTATTATATGTCTTTTATGTTTTATGTAATTCATAATACATATTTTAGTGATGAGAAAAAACAAAGCAAATATTTAAATCAAATTATTAATAATTTAAATGAAATAAGTCAGCTTGGCATTAATAAGATATATTTAGATTTTTATCCTAATGACACTTTTGAAAAAGTTCAACTTTATTATCAACCAGAAGGATTTATTAAGGATGAATCAGGCGACGCGTTTTTTATAGAGAAGAGAATGTTTATTCTAATGTTTCTTTAAAAAGTGAATTAAAAACAGATTGTGTAGATATTACTTTTTATCATCCTGATTTTATTATAAAAGGTTCTAGGATAATTGGTTTTAGTTTGGAAAAGAGTGGTAATTTTGATTCTAAAGAGTGGGAAATGACAATTTATAATATGAATTTTAATTCTGCTTCTTTGCCGACTTTGGAAAAATTAGAAAATACGATGTCTGATTTAAATGATTATCAAGATCTTATGCATATGGAAAAGTTAAGACTATTTAGAGCTAAACTTAAAGAGTTATCTAAAAAAGTAAGTGATTTAAGATTAAGTTCAGAAGATTTAATTTGTTTAGCTGATGAATTAAATTTACGTGGTAGATTTAATTATGAAGCTACTCCTTTGTTTACTGATGAGGAATTATTGATGATGAGTATTGCAGAAAATGAGAATAAAAACAAGATAAAAATAAAATGCTTCGAAAGATAAAATAATGATTTTTCTATTATTTTACTTATTGTGTCATAAAGTGAAAATAAAAGAATATCTTTACTTTTTTTCATATTATTTATGTGGTAGATAATTAATTTTAGATTTTTTTTACATTTAAAATTCATTTAAGTTTTTTAAAACATTTTTCATTTTAGTGTTGATATTGATAATTATTTATGTTAGAATATAGAAGAAATTTGAGTGATTGTGAAAAAAAACTGAAAAAACACTTGTCAAATTTCATAAAATAATGTACAATGATAAAGTCGAATGAGAAATGGGCCTGTAGCTCAGTTGGTTAGAGCACACGCTTGATAAGCGTGGGGTCGTAGGTTCAAGTCCTACCAGGCCCACCATTTTGTTTGGCCCGTTGGTGAAGCGGTTAACACACATGCCTTTCACGCATGCATTCATGGGTTCAAATCCCGTACGGGTCACCAATTTTGTTAATTAATATTTTATATAAATACTGTGAAGTGGAGAAGTAATATAGGAGACTATTTAAAGAGAGCCAGCGATGGTGAAAGTCTGGTAATAAGCCTTATATGAATAACACCACAGAGTTACTTGTTTGAAATTTTAAGTAAAATAAGTCGGCTGTAATCCGTTACCATATTATATGTTTCAAAAGATGGAAACTATAGAGTGATCACGTAAGTGATAAATAAGGTGGTACCGCGAATTGCAGTTATTCGTCCTTAAGGATGTATAACTGTTTTTTGTATAAATGCCTGATTAGCTCAGTCGGTAGAGCAAACGGCTGTTAACCGTTGGGTCGTAGGTTCGAGTCCTACATCAGGCGCCATTATTTGCCCAATTAGCTCAGTTGGTAGAGCAAACGGCTGTTAACCGTTGGGTCGTAGGTTCGAGTCCTACATTGGGCGCCACTTTATTTGCCTGATTAGCTCAGTCGGTAGAGCAAACGGCTGTTAACCGTTGGGTCGTAGGTTCGAGTCCTACATCAGGCGCCACTTTATTTGCCTAATTAGCTCAGTTGGTAGAGCAAACGGCTGTTAACCGTTGGGTCGTAGGTTCGAGTCCTACATTAGGCGCCATCTTTTTTTTGTATATTTTAATGGAGGCGATATTATGCAGAAATTTACTAAAGAAATGGTTGATGATTATGCAGATAAGTTATTAATAGGTCTTACTGAAGAAGAGAATAAAATGGTTTTAGATGAGTTTGAAATTATTGATAAAACAATTGATATTATTAATAAAATTCCAAATATAGAAAATGTGAAGCCAATGACACATGCTTTAGATAATTTTGAATATGAACTTCGTGAGGATGTGCCTGAGGAGTCTATTGCAATAGAAGATTTGCTTGCAAACTGTGATGATAGTACAGTGGATGGTGAAGTTGAAGTACCAAGGATGGTGGGATAATATGAGTTATATGGATAAAACGATTGAAGAAGTGCATGAGGCTTTAGTTAAAGGTGAAGTTACTAGTAAAGATTTAATTAAAGAAGCTTTAGAAAAATCTCATGAGGTGCAGGAAAAATGTAATGCATTTGTAACAATTATGGATGATGTTAAAGAGGAAAAAGTTACAGATGAACTTTTATCTGGCATTCCTTATGGTATTAAAGATAACTATAGTACTAAAGGTATTTTAAGTACGGGATCATCTAATACTTTAAAAGATTATGTACCATTTTTTACAGCAACAGCTATTGATAATTTAGCTAAAAAAGGAGCCGTTGCTGTTAATAAAACTGTTTTAGATGAGTTTGGTATGGGTGGAACTGGAACGACTGGTCATACTGGTATAGTTACTAATCCATGGGATAAGACTAGAATGTGTGCAGGTTCATCAGCTGGTAGTGCGGCTGCTGTTGCGGCTGGTGTTTATCCTTATGCGACTGGTAGTGATACAGGAGATTCTATTAGAAAACCAGCAGCTTACTGTGGAATTGTTGGATATAAACCAACTTATGGCATGATATCGCGTTACGGTTTATTTCCATTTGCTAGTAGTTTAGATCACTGCGGAGCTTTAACAAGAAGTGTTAAAGATGCAGCAATTGTGGTAGATGGAATGAAAGGTATAGATAAATATGATATGACTTCATGGGATTCTTCTAATATGCATTTATATGAATCTATAGATGGTAAGGTTAAAGGTAAGAAGCTTTGTTATATTAAAGAGCTATGTGATATTAATATGTATCCTAATGCGGACGCGGAACTTAAAGCTCATTTAGAAAACTTTATGAAGACTATAGAAAAATGTAAGAATCTTGGTATGGAAGTTACTGAGGAGTCTGTCGATATGACTTTACTTAGTGCAATTCCTTCAGTATATGTTGTTATATCATGTGCAGAAGCAACAAGTAATATGAGTAATTTAACAGGATTTATTTTTGGCCCTAGAGCAGAGGGTGATAAGTGGGATACTGAGATGAAAAATTATAGAACTAAAGGTTTTTCACCACTTATTAAAAGAAGATTTGTTATTGGTTCTTATGTACTGCAAGCAGAGAATAAAGATAGATATTTCCACAATGCTCAAAGAGTTAGAAGACTTGTCGTTGACAAGTGGAATGAGCTTTTTGAAAAATATGATGCAGTTATTTTACCAGTGGGATCAGGTCCTGCAAAAAAATTAGAAGGTTCTAAAGATGCTTTGGATAAAAACACAGCTATTTTAGAGGATCATTTACAAATTGGTAATTTTGGAGGTTTTCCTTCTATTACAATTCCAAATGGTTTTGTTTCTAATTTACCAGTTGGAGTTAATATTACAGGTAAATGTTATGATGATATAAATGTTTTAAATATTGCTTATGCATTAGAGAGTTCTATGGGGTATAAAAATCAAATAGCGAGGGAGGTTAAATAATGGGATATAAAGTATTAATTGGTTTAGAGATGCACTGTGAAATCAGTAATACTAAAACTAAAGTATTTTCTTCGGCTATAAATGGTTATAGTGATAAAGCTAATACAAATATTAGACCGGTTGATATGGCTTTTCCTGGCACACTTCCTGTCGTTAATAAAGAAGCGGTTAGACTTTCTTTAATGGCAAGTATGATTTTAGGATGCACGCAGCCAGAATATTTATATTTTGAAAGAAAAAATTATTATTATCCTGATTTACCTAAGGGATTTCAAATTACCCAGGAAACAAAACCGGCACCTATTGGTAGTTATGGTAAGTTAGAGTATGAGGTAAATGGTGAGAAGAAAAGTGTTAGAATTAATAACTTACATTTGGAAGAGGATGCGGCTTCTTCTGATCACTATGCTTCTGGCTCTAGAATTAACTATAATAGGGCAGGAGTGCCTTTACTTGAACTTGTTACGGAACCTGATTTTAGATCAGCTGATGAGGCAGTAGCTTTTTTGGAAACAATGAGAAGTATTTATCAGTATGCAGATATTAGTGAGGCTGATAGTAAAAAAGGACAAGTTAGATGTGATGTCAATGTGTCTATTATGGAAGATAATTTAGATGAAAATGACCCTAAAAACTGGGGAACTAAGATTGAGATTAAGAATGTTAATTCATTTGGTGGGGTTAGAGATGCAATAAATTATGAAATTCAAAGACAAATTGATTTAAAAGAGGATGGAAAATATGATGAGATGCCTCAGCAAACACGTAGATGGGATGAAGAATCTGGAACAACTATTTATATGCGTAGTAAAGTAGATGCGATTGATTATAAATATTTTGTGGAACCTAATATTCCAAAATTCAAAATTTCTAAAGAGTGGTTAGAAGAAATTAGAAAGAGTATTCCTAGACTCGCCTTTGAAAGAAAGGAACAATATATAAATGAATATGGTGTATCAGAATATGATGCGACTATTTTAGTTAAAGAAAAACCAGTAGCTGACTTTTTTGAAAAAACTATTAGTTTAGGGGCAAATCCTAAAAGTGCTTCTAACTGGATTACGACTAATTTACTAGGTAATTTAAATAAAATGGAATTAACGATTGATGAAGCAAAACTTACACCAGAACATTTAGCAGAGCTTATTAAAATGGTTGAAGATAAAGAAATTTCTTCACAGCAAGCTAAAGGAGTATTTACTGAAAGTTTGGAAACCGGCAAATCTCCTCATGATATTGCAGCAGAAAAAGGTTTAAAACAAATTACTGATGAAGGTGAGATTGTTAAAATAACTAATGAGGTTTTAGATGAAAATCCTGATGTTATAAAGCAATATAAAAATGGTAAGACTAATATGGTCAACTATTTAGTTGGACAGGTTATGAAAAAAACTGGTGGGAAAGCTAATCCTAGTTTAGCTAGGGATGTTATGGCTAAAGAAATAGAGAAGAGGTAAGGCAATGAAATATAGAACACAGTACATTAATGAGCTTTCTGAAGAGAGTATTGGAAATGTTATTAAAGCTTGCGGATTTGTTGAAAATATTCGTGATCACGGTGGAGTTATATTTGTCGATGTTCGTGATGAAACTGGGGTTTTACAAATTGTAAGTAATGATGATAGTATATTTAATGGTTTAACTAAAGAGTCAGCTGTTACTTTAACTGGTACTGTACGTATGAGAGATGAAGAAAATTTTAATCCTAAAATTAGTACAGGAACAATTGAGGTTTTAGTTGATAGTTTTGAAGTTTTAGGTAAAGCTAAGAATGAACTTCCTTTTGAGATTATTACTTCTACTAATGTTAATGAAGAGGTTAGATTAAAATATAGATATTTAGATTTAAGAAATCCAAAAGTTCATGAAAATATTTTATTTAGAAGTAAAGTTATTAAGTATTTAAGAGATGTTATGGAAGAAAAGGGCTTTACTGAAATTCAAACACCTATTTTAACGGCATCTTCTCCTGAGGGAGCTAGAGATTATTTAGTACCTTCCCGTAAATATAAAGGCAAATTTTATGCTTTACCACAGGCACCACAGCAATTTAAACAATTACTTATGGTAGCTGGCTTTGATAAATATTATCAAATTGCCCCTTGTTTTAGAGATGAGGATGCGAGAGCAGATAGATCACCTGGAGAGTTTTACCAATTAGATATGGAAATGGCTTTTGCTTCGGCCGAAGATGTTTATGAAGTGGCGGAAGATGTAATGTATAAAACATTTACTAAATTTTCTAATAAAAAAGTTTCACCTAAACCTTTTAAAAGAATTACTTATAAAGAATCTATGCTTAAATATGGAACAGATAAACCAGATTTAAGAAATCCATTAGAGATAATAGATTTAACTGATGTATTTAAAAATACAACATTTAAACCATTTTCTGGCTCTATTGTTAGAGGTATTGCCGTAGATGATATAGCTTCTAAGTCTAATTCTTGGTTTAATGAACTTGTTGATTATGCGAAGAAAATAGGAATGCCTGGAATTGGTTATATAAGTGTTTTAGATGATGGAACATTTAAAGGACCAATTGATAAGTTTTTATCTGACGTGGAAAGAAAAGATTTAATAGAAAAAGCTAATTTAAAAAAAGGTTCTGTTTTATTCTTTATTGCTGATAAAAAAGAACTTACTGCGAGTGCGCAAGCAGGACTTATTAGAACAGCTTTAGCTGAAAGATTAGATTTAATAGATAAAGATAGATTTGAATTTTGCTTTATTGTTGATTTTCCAATGTATGAATATAGTGAAGATGAAGGCAGATTTGTTTTTACACATAATCCATTTAGTATGCCACAAGGTGGAATGGATGCACTTTTGAATCAAAAAACAGAAGATATTTTAGCTTATCAATACGATATTGTATGTAATGGTGTTGAATTATCTTCAGGTGCGGTTCGTAATCATGATGTAGAGATTATGGAAAAAGCTTTTGAGATTGCTGGATATACTAAAGAAGAATTAGAAAGTAGATTTAAGTCACTTTATACAGCTTTCCATTATGGTGCACCACCACATGCAGGTATTGCGCCTGGTATTGATAGAATGATTATGCTTTTAAAAGATGAACCTAATATTCGTGAAATTATTGCTTTTCCTTTAAATAGTAATGCACAAGATATGATGATGGGCGCGCCAGCGGAAGTAACAGAAAAGCAATTAAGAGAAATTCATATTAAGGTTAGATAAGGAATACTTTATTAGTATTTCTCAGGCTGTTGACAAAGTAAGTTCAAAAATTAAAGAACTTACTTTTCTGATGTAATATTTTATAATTTTAAATAATTTCTGAAAATTAAGAGTATTTAGTGGTTTACCAAGGTCACTTTTCCACATCCATCTTGCCATTTTCTTTAAATTATGACACGCGAAAATCATCGTGGCATTATGCGAATTTTTCTTTAAGCCACGAATCCTTGTATACCTTAGACAATGTAATTCTTTACAGTCACCAAAAACTCTTTCTATTGTTTCTTTCCTTTTTGGATATAATTCTTTCCAAGGTTTTGTATATCTTAATTCATTAGTATATTCTTTATATGCTTCCCATACATGTCTTGTTATTATTTTTTGATTATTTTTGCTTTCTGTACATTTATCTTTAAATGGACAATTTTTACACTTTTCTGGATTTGATTTATATATCTTATAACCATTCTTATCTGTTGTAGAATATTTTAATATTTCATTATTTGGACATATATAACAGTCAAAATATTCATCATATACATATTCATGTTTTCTAAAAAAACCTTTCTTAGTCATTGGCCTTTTATATGGCATAAGTGGTGTATGTCCATTTGATATTATTTTTTTACATATAGCTGGAATTAGATAAGCCGCATCTAAACATACATTTTCTATTTGATATCTAAATCTTTGATTTACTTGCTCATAAGCTCCATAAAATGATACACTGTCATGAACATTTCCAGGTATAGTTGTATTTGATAGTACAAAACCATTTTTATCACAAAAAGTATGATGTGAATAAGCAAAACATTTATCTTTTTCACCTTTATGAAAACATCCACTTTCAGGATCTGTTTTACTTTGTTTAATATGTTTTGTATTAACATCTTCCCTTACTTCGCCAGTTTCTTCATCGAACATAATCTCTCTTTTACCAGTTTCTTTTAATGGCTTTTTCCCATGATTTTCTCTATCATTATTTATCTCTTCAAGCATGGCATCTTCATAAGCCTTTTTTACTATTTCTACTTCTACATCTTCATATTTGTTTTTATTGGCATTAGCTTTTTGATGTGTACTGTCTCCAAATATTGTAGATACATCTACATATCCTAAACTAATGGCTTGATCTAATATTTTAGTAAATATTTGTTCAAATACTTCGCTATCTTTGTATCTTCTTATATAATTTTGACTCCATGTTGAATAATTTGGTATTTCATCATATATTGATAATCCTAAAAACCATCTATAAGCTATATTTACCTTACATTCCTCACACGTTTTTCTCATTGAATTTATTCCAAATATTATATTTATAAATATTAATTTAAAAAGTACCACTGGAGGAACACTTGGTCTACCAAATTCACTATATAAATCTTTTACTAATTCTTCTATAAAAGTAAAATCTATACAGTTATCTAGTTTTCTAACCAAATGATCTTTGGGTACTAGCTCATCTAAAGTATTTAATATTATACAATCATTTTTATATTTTTGTTTAGTCATTGCCATTTTATCACTTCCTTATTCTAACCTATATATACATTATCTCATATTTACATAAAAAAAGCGAGATATAGCAATGACAAATTTGGTTAGAATAAGTCTTTATCTCGCAAGTCCATTATACATTATTTTTTTCTTTTTGAAAAGGCTGTTGACTATATACCTTTGTCAACAGCCTGAGGAATACTTTATTAGTATTTCTTTTTTCATTTTGCTCATAATAAAAAATGAAAGGAGTTAGATTATGAGCTGTAAAAATAAAAAGAATAAAAAAAATAATAAGTCGCTTTTGGAAAAAACAGTTAAAAAGGAAGCTACTAGTCCTGCAGATATGCAAGATAATGTTAAAAAAGATATGTAAAAGCTTAAATTTTAGGCTTTTTTTTGTTATAATATGTTTATTATTTTTGGAGGTTTGTTATGAAAGAAGAGACTAAAAGAATTTTAGAAAATCGTTTACAAGATGTGAATGAAAAAATATTAAGAAATGAAGAGCATATTATGGGAGGCTTATATGCTTGTGGGGTTGGAGCTTTGGGGATGATTTACGGAGTACTTTCAAAAAGCGATAGTAGTTTTATTAGCGGAATGATTGTAAGTTCTGGAAGTTTACTTTTTAGGCTTTTTTATCAAAGACAAAATAATTATTTAAGAGATGCACAATATGATTTAAGATACGCTTTGAAGCACCCTGAGATTGTGATAGAGTATAGTAGCGATAAAAAATATCAAGGGAAACATTTTAAAAAGTAATTGACAGATACATTTATTTAAGGTAAAATTATAAACGTAGTGTTTTGGAGTAGTACTCAAGAGGCTGAAGAGGCGCCCCTGCTAAGGGTGTAGGTCGGGCAACCGGCGCGAGGGTTCAAATCCCTCCTGCTCCGCCACTTTTGTTTATTAGCTTACTTATTAATTTAAGTAAGTTTTTTATTGACAAAATTTCTTTTTTATTGTATTATTGTATTAGTACAGTGAGGTGATTAATTGTTTAGTAATGAAAAACCAATTTATATGCAGCTTTCTACTTTTTTGGCTATGGATATAGTGAGTGGAAAGTATAAAGCAGGTGCAAAAATTCCGTCAGTTAGGGAACTTTCTAGTATATTTAAGGTTAATCCGAATACAGTTTTAAAAGCTTTGAGTGAACTTGAGAATTTAAATTTAATTTATACTGAGAGGACAAATGGTAAATTTGTAACAAAAGATAAGAAAGTTATTGATAATTATTTAAAAAAATTAGCTTTTGAAAAGACAAAGATTTATTTAAATGATATGAATAAATTAGGATTTAATAAGAATGAAATTAAAGATTTGATAGAAAGGTGTGAATAAATGTTATTAGAGTGTAAGAATGTGTGCAAGAGCTATGGAAAAAAGGAGGTTTTAAAAAATATTAATTTGAAGTTACCTAAGGGGAAGATTGTCGGTTTACTTGGTAAAAATGGTAGTGGTAAGACAACTTTAATTAAGGTTATTAATGAACTTCTTTCTTTAGATAAAGGTAGTATTTTAGTTGATGGTAAAATGGTAGGTGTAGAAAGTAAAAAACTAATTTCGTATTTACCTGAGAGGAATTATTTAAATGTTCATAAAAAGGTTAAGGATATAATAGATTATTTTAGTGATTTTTATGAAGATTTTGATAAAGATAAAGTTTATAAGTTACTTGATGATTTGAATATTAAAGCTGACGATAAATTATCTGTAATGTCTAAAGGAATGAGAGAGAAAATGCAGCTTGCTTTAGTTATGAGTAGAAGAGCTAAACTTTATATTTTGGATGAACCTATGGGTGGAGTAGATCCGGCGACTCGAGATTATATTTTGGATACTATTTTAAATAATTTTGATGATGGTTCAACAATACTTATGTCGACGCATTTGATTAGTGATATTGAAAGGGTTTTAGATGAAGTAATTTTTATTGATGATGGTAAGATTACAAGATGTGAGAATGCGGATAAGCTTAGGAGTGAAACAGGGAAGAGTATTGATGAAGTATTTAGGGAGGATTTTAAATGTTAGGTAAGGTTTTGAAATATGATATTAAAGCATTAAGTAGGTATTTAATACCACTTTATGCAGTGATACTTGGTTTAAGTTTAATGATTAGAATTCTTAGTTTGTTTGATGATGTTTCTATTATTGCGATTGTTTTAGGTCTTATGATATTAGCTTTGGTGTTTGCGGTAGGATTTTCATTTCTTTTGACAGGAATATTTAATATTAAATATTATTTGGAAAATTTATTTAAAGATGAGGCTTATTTAACACATACACTTCCAGTAAAAAAAGGAACTTTACTTTTATCTAAAGTGCTTGCGTGTGTGATAACTATTATTATGACTTTTATATGTGTTTTGTTTAGTTTACTTATTGCTTTTTATAAGGAAGGATTTTTTAGTGAGATATTTAAAATTTTAGGTGAAAGTTATGCTGGTATGGAAATTTATAAATTCGTTTTATATATGGGAATTTATGGAATAATTGGTTATTTAACGACAATTTTAATGGTATATGCAGCTATTTCTATTGGACATAGTAAAAGTTCTAATAAGATAGTGTCATCAGTTATTTGGGGATTAATATTTTATTTTGGAATTGAATTTTTAAATTTAGGATTGCTTTTTATTGTAATGGCAGCGGAACCTTCATTTATTATGAATTTAGAAAATAATACTTTTATGATGAGTGATTTACTTAATTTCTTTACAATATTTATGGTATTTATAGCTATACTTGGAGGCATATTTTATTATATTAGTTACAGATTTATGAGTAAAAGACTTAATTTGGAATAGATTAGGTCTTTTTATTATTTGAAATTTTTTATTTTTTATATCATATTATAGGTGATATGTATGAAGTTATATAAAGATTTTTTAAAGGCGGTTTTAAAAAATGATCCTTCTTTTAAAAATAAAATGGAAGTTTTTTTATATCCTGGTTTTTGGGGTTTGGTATTTTATAAAATTTCAAGATTTTTTTATTTAAGAAAGATTTACTTTTTTGCAAGATTATTTATGGAAATAGGAAAAAGATTAACTAGCATTGAAATTCATCCTGGGGCAGTTATTGGAAAAAGATTTTTTATTGATCATGGATTTGGGGTGGTGATTGGTGAAACCACTGTTATAGGTGATGATGTTACGATTTATCATGGAGTAACACTTGGAGGAACTGGAAAGGAAAAAGGTAAAAGACATCCCAATATAGGAAATAATGTATTAATAGGTGCTGGTGCGAAAGTACTTGGAAATATTAATATTGGTAATAATGTAAAGATAGGGGCAAATGCGATAATTTTAAAGGATGTGGATGATAATGTAACAGCAGTTGGAATTTATAAGTAAAATGTGGTAGAATTAGTTTATGGAAGATAGAGCGAAGATTATAGCATTTTGTGGAATAGATGGCTGTGGTAAGAGTACACAGTTAAAATTGGTAAATGATAATTTAAGCAAGTCATCTAAAGTTATGGTGGCTAAACTTGATTATTTTCCTTTAAATAAAATGGGGGATAATAAGTATTTAGATATGATTTTGAAAGGATATAGTGGCCTTAGGATAATTGATTATTATAAGAGGTTACAAAGCAAGGATGTTTTTAATTATGATTATATTTTATGTGATAGGCATTTGCTTTGTTATTTGGCTTATGCTTATGCCTATGGAATTGGACATTTGGATCTTATAAGAAAATTGTTTTTTATGGTGAAAAATCCAGATTTGACTTTTTATTTTGATGTTCCAGTTGATGAGGCTTTGAGGAGAATTAGTGGACGATCATTTAAAGATAGAAATGAGAATTTTAAAACACTTACTTTGGCTAAAGAAGGTTATAAGTTTATGATAGATTCTTTTGACAATGTGTTTATGGTGGATGGAACTTTACCTAGTGATGAATGTTTATCTTTAGTTATTGATAAAGTGAAAAGTTTAAAAAAATAAATTAATTATGGAGGAATATATGGAAAAACGTAAAAAAGTTATTTTAGCTTTAGCAATTATAGTGATTTTGCTAGCAATTTTATTTAGAATAGTTAGTTTAACTGGTAGAGCAAATAATGAGGTGAAGTATGTTTCTAGTTTGATTGAAAAACAAGAAAAGGTTGAGGATAAATTTGAAAGTGATGGTTATACATTTGAAAATCCAAAGGTAATTTTAAATCCTTATGGTAATTCACCACTTACGGCTTTAGTGATTTTTGAAACTGAAAAAGAAGAAGAGATTAAAGTTACTATAAATGGCAAGGATGAACTTACAACATATAGTCATACTTTTGATGAGAGTAAGAGGCATTTTTTACCTATTTATGGTCTTTATGCAGGTGAGGAAAATGAAGTTGTTCTTTCTTTGGGAGATAAAGAAAAGAAATTAAAAATTAAAACTGATAAGCTTCCTGATGATTTTATTTTGCCAACTAAAGTTTATAAAGATGAAGATAAGCTTAATAATGATTTATATTTTTTTACACCATCATCTAGTGGTTATATGTGTGCTTATGATGTGAATGGTGATGTGAGATGGTATTTAGATGAAAGGGCTATTTGGGAGATTAATAGACTTAAAAATGGTCATTTGCTTGTAAGTACGGAAAGGCTTGTTAATGCACCTTATTATTCGACAGGCTTATATGAGATGGATATGCTTGGTAAGATTTATACAGAATATAGTTTACCTGGGGGATATCATCATGATTATTTTGAGATGGAAAATGGTAATATACTTGTCGCATCTGATGATTTTGATAATGAAGAGGGAACAGTCGAAGATTATGTTATAGAACTTGATAGAGATACTGGTAATATTGTTAAGAGTTTTGATTTAAAAGATATTTTGAATATGGAAGATGGTAAGAGTGAAAATTGGACAAATTATGATTGGTTTCATAATAATTCAGTTTGGTATGATAAGAAAACTAATTCAATTACTTTATCAGGAAGGCATCAAGATATAGTTGTTAATATAGATTATGATAGTGGTGAGTTAAATTGGATTTTAGGTGATAATACAAACTTTAGTAAAGAGTATCAGAAGTATTTCTTTAAATTAGAAGAAGGTGAGTGGCAGTGGTCCCAACACGCAGCAATGATACTTCCAAATGGTAATGTATTTTTATTTGATAATGGTAATAATAAGTCAAAAAATAAAAATGAGTACGTGAAAGCTGAGGACAGCTATTCTAGAGGAGTTATTTATGAAATAGATACTGAAAATATGACGGCTAAAGAGGTATGGGAATATGGGAAAGAAAGAGGTAGTGAGTTTTATTCTCCTTATATTTCTGATGTAGATTATATAGATGATAATCATTATATTGTACATTCTGGAGGTATTTCTTATAAAAATGGTGTTATTCAAAATGTGCCGGCAGGAATAGCTAATTCTGATAAGTTAGTTAGTGATACAGTAGAAATTTTAGATGATGAGGTAATATTTGAAATGATACTTCCAACTAATAATTATAGAGTGGAAAAAATGAGTTTATATGATGGAAAATTTATTTTAGGTAAAGCTAAGGAACTTGGAAGTTTAGGCATGACTTTGAAGGATGATGAAAAATTTGTCTTTATGGCTGGAGGTAAAGAAATAGATGATGAATATAAGAAACATGATATTGAAATAACTGAGGAAAAGGATAGATTGGCAGTGTCTGGAACATTTAAAAAGGGTTCAAGAGTTAAGGTTATTTTATATAAAGATATGATGGAGTATATTTATTTGATGAGAGTTAGTAAAACACCTTATACGGCTTTATGTGTAGATTTAGGTGATGAGGGAACTGATGAGGATATTAAAGCAGTTAAATATATTAATAAAGAAGGTTTAATTGGCAAGTATAGTATTTTTATTGAGATTGATGGAGTTTTATATAAAACTGATGAGTATGTTAAATTTTAAAGGTTATATGTTAATTTGTCATATTTGACATTTTGATGTATAATCTTTTTCTATGAGGTGATTATTTTGAAAGCATCTATTATATATAATCCAAATGCGACAGGTATGAGTGCGGATGTTTTGAAAAGTATGCATAATGTTTTAGAAAATCAAGGTTTAGAGGTTAATGATTTTGAAAGTAGGTATCCTGGCCATGCGATAGAACTTGTTAGAGAAAAAAATTTTCATAGTGATTTGATGGTTACTATGGGTGGTGATGGTACTTTAGGGGAGGCTTTTAAAGCTTTAGGTGATGTTAATCAAGAAGCATTACTTACTCATATTTCAACAGGAACAGCGAATGATACGGCGCATAATTTAGGCCTATTTCCTGGTTCTTTATATTCTTCAGTTAAACTTTATAGTAATTTAAATGAATGTGCGGTAGTTCCTGTGGATATGCTTACGGCTAATGCAATTTCTTTTTCTTATGTTTCGTGCTGTGGAACATTTACTAATTTGACTTATGAAACACCTAAGAGTTTTAAGAAAACATTTGGAAAGATGGGATATTATATTTTTTCTTCTATTGTTGGACTTTCTTCTTTACCTGATGTTATTCATAAACCGCTTAAGGTTAGTTATGAAAAAGATGGCAAGATGAATATTACTTCCGCACTTACAATGATTGTTTCAAATACAAAAGCTTTTGCTGGTTTTAAGTTATTTCCAAAGGCTTTAATTAGTGATGGAAAATTTGAGGTGACTATTTTAAAAGGATTACCTGGGGTTAGAACATTAAAGGCTTTATCACAGTTACTTTATAAAGATGGTGAAAGGTTTAAATTTCAAAATTATAGTAAATATATTGAAAATTTTCAAACGGATAATTTTAAAGTTATTTTTGAAAATGGTGCACCAAGGCTTGGTTTTAATCACGATGGTGATCACGCTTTTGTTTCTTTAAATAATGATAATTCTTTAGAATATAAAATTTCTAAAAAGGTAAAAATGTTATTACCACAAAGGACTATCCAAAAATAGTTTTTTGTGGTTTCTTTTTATTTTGGTTTTCATATATATAGTTAGGAGGCGATAAAAATAGCGTACAAAGGAATAGATGTTTCTAAATATCAGGGTGATATTAATTTTAAGAAAGTTAAGGATGCTGGAGTAGAGTTTGTTATTATCCGTATTGGATATGGTCAGTATGAGAGTCAAAAAGATGAAAAGTTTGAACGCAATTATGAAGGCTTTAGAGATGTTAATATTCCAGTAGGAGTTTATTTATATTCTTATGCGAAGAGTGTGAATGATGCAAGAAAAGAAGCTGAAGTTACTTTAAAATGGCTTAATGGTAGAGAGCTTAATTTACCAGTTTATTATGATATAGAGGATAAAAGTCAGATTAATTTGGGTAAAAATACTTTAACTAGTATGTGTGAGGCTTTTTGTGATGAGATTGAAAAAGGTGGTTACTGGGCAGGAGTTTATACGAATAAGTATTTCTTTACAACTTATTTAGATTATGTAAAATTACAGGATAAGTATACAATTTGGGTAGCTCAATATAATGATACTAATACTTATAGAGGTAAGTATGATATGTGGCAATATACTTCATCTGGTAAGGTTAATGGTATTTCAGGTAATGTTGATATGGATATTCTTTATAGAGATATATTTGATAATCGTGGGAATGAAGGTAATACAGAAGATAGATTAGATTTACCTGATTTAAGTGGTTATAGGGGAACTTCAATTGTTGATGCGCTTAAGTCGGTGGGCTATGACAGTTCGTTTGACTCTAGGAGAGAGTTATATAAAGAGGCTGGATTTACAGATACTTATGAGGGAACAGCTTTACAAAATGAAAATTTACTTAGAGCTTTACAAGGTAAGGATGATTATTATAAAACAGATTATAAGGGACTTTCTTTTGTCGATGGTTTAAAGTCTATTGGAGTAGATTCTAGTTTTGTAAATAGGAAAAGGATTGCGAAAGCAAATGGAATTTCTAATTATACTGGAACGGCTTTACAAAATATTAAGTTACTTAACATGCTTAAAAAAGGTACTTTGAGAAAGATTTAAAAGAGGTTTTTAATCTCTTTTTCTGATTGAAAAAAAGTCTTTTTTTAGATATAATTAGTTTATAATAGAGAAGTGTGATAGGTGTTTTTATGGGAAAGAAAAATTATAATTTAAATAAGAAAGTCTATAAGAAAAAATATAAAGAACTTTTTGATGATTCTTATGATGAAAAAGTAGTTCATAAGAAAAAGAATCAAGATAAATCAAAAAAGTCTATAAGAAATAGTGGAGAGATTGAAAATTTAGAAAAACCGAGACATGAGAAAAAAGATTTAAAGAAAAATATTTATGAAGATAGTTTAGATAAGAAAAAACGTAAGATTTTTAAAGTTTTAATAATTATAGTATTAATTTTAATTTTGTTTGTGTTTGGTTATTTAGGTTATAGGATGTATGTACGCAGTGAAATATTAAAAAAAATTAACGATAATATTAATATAGAATATGGTGAAGAGGTTACTGAAAAATATATTTTAAAAGATGATTTTGAAAAAGTTTCTTTTTCTCCTAAATTAAGTAGTTTGAAAAAAGTTGGTAAGCATAAGGTTAGTTTAGTTATTAATGGTTATGAATTTGTGGTGTTTGTTAATATTAAAGATACAACTGCGCCTGAGCTTGAGGTACAAGATGTTCAAAAATATTTAGATGAAGAACTTCCTAAAGCTGATGATTTTGTGGTTAAAGTATCAGATTTATCTAAAGTTAATTTGAAGATAAGTGATATTGTGTCAAAGGCTGGTGATCAGGAAGTTGAAGTTACAGCCATAGATGAGTATGGTAATAAAACGGTTAAGAAAGCAAAGTTAACTATTACCGATTACAAAGGATCAGTTAAGATAAATGGACTTACTAATTTAACGGTTTATGTGAATAGCAAGCCTGATTTAAGAAAAAATGTTTCGGCAACTGATGATAGATTTGGAACACTTGATTTTAGTGTGGATGACTCTAAGGTTAATTATGGTAAGGTAGGAAGTTATAAAATTTATTATACGGTTAAAGATAAATTAGGTAATGTGACTGTGAAAGAAAGAAATATTACAGTTAAGGAAAGAACAGTTATGATTAATGGTTTTCCAACTTATAGTCAGTTTCCGAATTATCCAAATGGCTGTGAGACGGTAGCTTTATATTTAATGCTGAAGTATTATGGGGTTAATATTTCTCCAGAGGTTTTGGTTAATAATTTAAAGAAAGGTGATGGGGTTCACTGGGAAGGTGGAGTTAGATATGGCGGCGACCCAGAAATTGAATTTGTTGGTGATCCTAGGGATCAACATGGTTATGGTGTTTATCAAAAACCAATTATTAATTTAGCAAGTAAATATAAATCTGGTATGGTAGATTATACTGGTCATTCATTAAATGATGTTTTAGAAATTGTTAGAAGCGGGAAGCCAGTTCAAGTTTGGGTTTCAATTAATTTAAAAAATACTTCGGTATGTGCGGACTGGATACATAAATCAAGTGGGAGAAAAATAAACTGGATTTGTAATCTGCACAGTGTTGTGATTGTGGGATTTAATGATAATTATATTTATGTGTCTGATCCTTATGTTGGCAAGATTAAAAGTTATAATAGGACTCAATTTCAAAAAATATATAATTTGTTTGGAAAAAGAGCAATTTATTTTAAATAAAAAGCTAATTACTTTGTGGTAAATAGCTTTTTTAATATTTATTTTCCCATATTTTTTCACAATTATCTCAAAATATTTACATAAAATTTTGTTATGATTATTACAGAGTTAAGAAAAAAACTCGAAAGGTTGTGATAGATGATTAGGTAAATTTTTTCTAAACTATACTCACTTGCAGTCTTTATGGCTGTTTTTTCTTTTGTATGGCTTTTTTTCATTGGTAATATTTAATATATAATCTATACTTGTGTTATAGAAATAGGCAAGTTTAATTAAGATATTTATTGGTATGTTATTATCACCTGTTTCATAGTGGGAATATCCTCTTTGACTAATGCCTATTTTTTTTGGCAATATCTATTTGTTTTAAATCATTATCTTCTCTTGAGTCTTTTAATCTATTCATTTTATAGCCTCCAAAGTCATTGTACAGTAGACGAAATAAGTCTATCGACTTTTAGCCTAAATTAATCTATACTTTTATGTAGTGAATAAAATACTATGTTAGAGAGGTATAAGAGTATGAAAAGTGTTTTAAAAAGTAAAGTATTTATTTTGGTAGTGTTTATTTTTGTTTTTGGTGTGATAAGTGTATCTGCGGTTACTTATTTTCCTAGTAATGATGTTACATACAACAATGAAACAAGTGGTTTAAAGAGTACGGATGTTCAAGGAGCAATTGACGAGCTTTATGGTGTGTGTACAGCTGAACCACCGGCAGGAGGAAATGGAATGCTAGAAAAAGTCCCAATAGTAACATCAGGTGATGGTTTATATAAAGATGAGTATGAAGATGGCAGATATTTTTATAAAGGAGTAAATCCAAATAATTTTTAAGTTTTTAATGTACAAAAATGGAGAATAATTTCTATCGAAAATGATGGAAGTATAAAAATAATAAATACAAATGCTTATGATGCATATTCTAATGAGACAAATAGCTGGGCAGGTAGTACTTTAAATACCTATCTTTTAAAAAATGATTTAGATACTATTAATTCGAATACAATAAATGCAAAAAGAATAATAACTCATGATTGGTCGGTTGGTGGGGTATCAGAAAACACAAGTGATATGCAAACTTTAATAAATGCTGAAAATTCACAAAAATGGTCAGGAAAAATAGCGACAATCACCATTTCAGAATTTTTGCGTACTAATTCTAATAAGAGTTCTTGTAATTCTATGACTTCATATTATAATACGTGTAATAAAACAACATGGTTATATAATAATGAAGGAATGTGGACAATCAATAGTAATATTGATAATAAGGGGTTATATGGTATTTATAGAGATAATATAAGTTCATATAATTCGAGCTATAGTGACGCATATAGTTCAACTCCATTATATCAAGTTGTTTATCTTTCTGCTGATACTCAGATATATGGTGGTAGTGGGACTTCAAAAGTTCCATATCAAATAAGTTAAAAATCAATGTAAAAGTAAAAATGTTGAGATTGATTAGTTTCAACATTTTTTAATTTAATAAATATACTCCGAATGAAAGATAAGCGGCAAATAAAAGCCATAATAAATAAGGAATGTTTAAAAGGCCAGATATTTTGTTTTCTTTATAGAATTTGGTAATCATTATAATGACTAATATTATTAATAGAATAATCCATAGAAATGAGAATAAATACCATTTAAATACAAAGAAGAAAATAGACCATAAACCATTTACGATTAATTGTAGGTAGTAGATGGTTTTATTTTGTTCATCTTGTTTATAAAAGGAGTATCCCATAATGATATATAAAATAGTCCAAACAATTGGGAAGATTATACCTGGTGGGGATAGTGGTGGTTTATTTAAATTTTGATAATTCATAAATGGGGATATAATTAAACCTATTATGCTACCCATAATTACAGATATTAAAATATTTTTTATTAAATTTTTCATTTTATCACCAGTACTATTATATGAAAAATAAATGAAAATATAATTTGATTTGTGGTAAAATAGTATTAGAAAAGAGGAATACAATGTTAGATATTGAAAATGTGAATGGAATTATAATCGCACCTGATGGCAGCTTTTGCAAGTTTGGGGTTTATAGTGATGCACCATTAGAGGAACTTACTGATATTAATTTTCATGATAGTTCTTTTAGAATGGAAGTTTCTAATACTAAATGGTTTAAAAAGCTTAAAAGAAAATTAAATATTATTTATAATGATGACAATATTCATAAACAAGGTATTAGTTGGGCGGCTGATGGAGTGGAGTTATTAATTCATGGTGGCGATGGAGCTGGAGAGTTTTATGGAGTAATTGTTCCACTTCATTTATCTAATCCGCAAAAAATGCTATTTGAAAATAATTATAATTTTTTGAAAAATCAGATTATTAAAAATGATGTTTATTTTGAAGCTGTAGTTATTGATGATGAGGGTAATTATGCGGATGAGGGTCTACTTTTTGGTTTGGATAATTTTTATGATAGAATGGGATTACAAATTAGTAACAAGCGTATTCGTTAGAAGGTGTAAATATGCAGAAAATTTTGATTGTTGAAGATGAAGTTAAGATTAGAGAAGAACTTTCTTATTTTTTGAAAAACAATGGGTATGAGGTTTTGGTTATAGATAATTTTGAAAATACTTTAGATGATATTTTAAAATTAGATACAAATTTAATTTTGATGGATATTAATATACCTTTTATTAATGGAATGCATTTATGTAAGGAAGTTAGAAAAGAAAAAAATGTGCCGATTATTATTGTGACAAGTAGAAATAGTGAGATGGATGAGCTTATATGTATGAACTATGGGGCAGATGATTTTATTGTTAAACCTTATAATCTTCAAATATTACTAGCTCATATAGAGGCAGTTTTAAAAAGAAGTAAGCCAGATATTAGTCATATTTTAGAATATGAGAAAATGAAAGTTAATTTATCTAAAGGAATAATAGAATATAATGATAAGTCAATTTTACTTACAAAAAATGAACTTTCTATTTTAGCTTATTTACTTGAAAATAGAGGTAAGGTTGTAAGTAGAGAAGATTTAATGAGTTATTTATGGGATGGTTTTATGTTTGTTGATGATAATACTTTAACGGTTAATATTACGAGATTAAGAAAGAAATTAGCAGAACTGGGATTTGATAATGTTATTCAAACTAGGAGAGGCTGGGGTTATATAATATTATGAGATTTATGGACTATTTAAAGGACCGTTTGATTTTAGTTTTAGGATATATTTTAGTACTTATTTTAGTTTTTGTAGTGCTTTTTGTTTTTAATGTTTATTATACAGGCATTGTGATGATTATGTTTTTACTTATTGGTTTAGGTTTATTTATGTTTTTTTATAGATTTTTTCAAAAGAAAAATTTTTATAATAAGATTTATAATATTTTAAATAAAATAGATAATAAGGCTTTAATTCATGAAATGATTAATGAAACTTCATTTTTAGATGGAAATATAGTTTTAGATATTTTAAGAATAACGGATAAGTATAAGTTAGATGAAATAAATAAGTATAAGTATATGCAGGAAGAGTTTGAGGAGTTTATGGAGATGTGGGTTCATGAGATTAAATCTCCACTGGCGGCTATTAATTTAATTTGTGATAATAATAAAAGTGCTTTGATGAAAAGTATTAATGAGGAAACTTTAAAGATTGATTATTTTATAGAAATGATTTTATTTTATGCAAGAAGTCAAATGCCAGAAAAAGATTACTTGGTTAAGAAAAATAATTTAAAGGATATTGTTAATAAGGTGATTATTCGTAATAAAAATAGTTTTATTTTAAAAAAAATTATTTTAGATATACATGATTTAGATGTGACTGTGAGGACGGATAGTAAATGGATGGAATTTATTATTAATCAAATTATTGTTAATAGTATAAAGTATGAATCTTTAAAGATTGAGATATTTTCTATAAAGGATAAGGAAAATATAAGTTTGATAATTAAAGATAATGGAATTGGAATTAGTTGTAAAGATTTACCTAGAGTGTTTGACAAAGGTTATACTGGAAGTAATGGAAGGGGCAGGTATAATTCAACTGGGATGGGTCTTTATTTAGTTAAAAGACTTTGCATGGCTTTAGGGAATGATGTTATAATTAATAGTGAAGAGGGCGAAGGAACAGAAGTTAAGTTAGTGTTTCCAGTAGGCTCTTTTACAAATGAAGTTATAGGAGGAGAAAATGGGATTAAAAGTAAAAAGTAATAGGAATGAAAATGATCCTTTGACATTTAATATGGGTGATATGGATTTTTTTGTTTCATTTGATAATATAGATAAAAAAGTTAAGTTAGATGAGAAAAGTTTGATTTTACTAAAGGAGGCTATTAATGGAAATAAGAGACTTTCTTTGAGTAAAAAGATGATTTTAGCTGGTGAATATGAGGTTTTACTTAATAGTAGTTTAGAGGTTAATGAATTATGGGTTAAAGCTTTTGATAAACTTACAGAAAATAAGTTTATTGAAAAAGATGGTAAAGATTATGTAGTTACTTCTAAGGGCTTTGAATATTATGAAAGTCTTTAGAAGTTTTTTCTTACAAAATTGTAAGGTAATGTAAGGAATTTAAATTGTTTTAATTTTTTCCCTTTAGTATAATGAGAGCGAGGTGAGAAAAATGGAAATTTTAAAGGTTTCAAATGCGTGTAAATATTATGGCAGTAGGTCTAATTTGACTAAGGCTATCGATAATATTTCTTTTGATGTTTTAAAAGGAGAGTTTGTGGCAATTATGGGAGCTTCAGGTTCTGGTAAGACGACACTTTTAAACTGTATTTCAACGATTGATAAAGTAACTAGTGGACATATTTTAATTAATGGGACTGATGTTACAGAACTTAGAGGTGAGAAGTTAAATAAGTTTAGAAGAGAAGATTTAGGTTTTATTTTTCAAGATTTTAATTTACTTGATACTTTGACTGGTTACGAGAATATTGCTTTAGCTTTGACGATTTTGGGTAAGAAGCCTAAGGAAATTGATGAAAAGATTAAGGAAGCCGCTAAAACACTTAATATTGGGAAGATTTTGAATAAATATCCTTATCAGATGAGCGGTGGTGAGAAGCAAAGAGTGGCAGCTGCTAGAGCTATGATTGCAAAACCTAAACTTATTTTAGCTGATGAGCCAACTGGAGCTTTGGATAGTAAAAGTAGTAGAATGCTTTTGGAAAAGTTAGGAGAGCTTAATAAGGAACTTATGGCGACAATTTTAATGGTTACACATGATGCTTTCGCAGCTAGTTATGCCTCTAGGGTGATTTTTATTAAGGATGGAAAGGTTTTTAATGAACTTATTAGAGGAAGTGATTCTAGGAAAGAGTTTTTTGATAGGATTATCGATGTGGTGACTTTACTTGGAGGGGATATGAATGATGCTCTTTAAGTTATCTATTAAAAATATTAAAAAAAGTTTTAAGGATTATGCAATATATTTTTTAACTTTGGTTTTAGGTGTAGCTATTTTCTATGTGTTTAATGCGATAGATAGTCAAGAGGCAATGCTTCAATTAAATGAGACTGAGAAAGATATTATTAGACTGATGAATGAGTTTTTAGGTGGAGTATCTATTTTGGTGGCTATTATTTTGGGCTTTCTTATTATATATGCTTCTATGTTTTTGATTAAAAGAAGAAAAAAGGAGTTTGGTATTTATCTTACTTTAGGTATGGGTAAAAGACAGGTTTCTAAAATTCTTTTGATGGAGACATTTATTATCGGTTTGATTTCTTTAATTGTCGGTTTAGGTCTTGGAATTATTGCATCTCAGTTTATGAGTATTGTGGTGGCTAAATTATTTGAAGCGGATATGTCGCGGTTTGAGTTTGTATTTTCTTTTGCTTCTTTGATGAAAACGGTTATTTATTATGGAATTATTTATTTAACTTTAATGATTTTTAATGTGTTTGCAATTACGAGATATAAGTTAATTGATTTACTTACAGCTTTTAAAAAAGGCGAAAAAGTAAAGATTCGCAGTTTATCTTTATCAGTTATTATATTTTTAATATCTATTATTATTTTAGGTTATGCTTATTATTTAGCAACCAACAGGCTTGATAGTTTAGATTTGTTTGGATTTGCGATAATTCTTGGAATTATTGGTACATTTTTATTTTTCTTTGGAATTTCTGGCTTTATTTTAAAGCTTGTTCAGAGTAATAAAAAGATATATTTAAAGGGATTAAATATATTTAATTTAAGACAGATTAATAGTCAAGTAAATACGGCAGTGTTTTCGATGAGTATTATTTGTTTACTTTTGTTTTTTACAATTACGATTTTTTCGTCAGCTTGGAGTATTAATGTCAGTTTAAAAAATGATTTAGTTTATGGAACACCAGTAGATGTACTTATTGCATCTTATGCGGAGGATGTAAAAGATGTAAAATCGGATATTTTAGATGAGGTAGGTTATAGTGTAGATAATTTTAGTGGTTATGTAGAGGGTAATACTTATGGGTTTGAAGGTGTGACTGTTGGCGTTTTACTTAAACCTATTTTAGAAGATGCTTTAAAGGATTATCCTAATTTATTAGTTGACAATTATTTACCAGTGATGAAGATTAGTGATTATAATAGGTTCGCTTCATTTTATGGAAGAGACACTTATACTTTAGATGATGATGAATTTATTTTGATTGCAGATTATGCCCAGATGTTAGAAATTTATAATAAGGCTTTAGAAAAAGGTGTGATATTTAAAATAGGAGATAAGGAATATCATAATAAGTATGATGAATATAAAGAGGGTTTACTTAGTATGAGTGGAAGCAAAAGTAATGCAGGTATTATTGTGGTTCCAGATAATATAGATACTTCTTCTTATGCGACTTTACGCAGCTATTTGGCTGGAAATTATAAGGGAGATAAAGAGAAAGCTGAGGAAAAATTTATAAAATATAGGGATGATTTAAGTTCGCTTGGAGCAGTAAGTGATACTAAGTTAGATATTTATTCGGCAAGTACTGGTTTAAGAGCAATAATGATATTTATTGGACTTTATTTAGGCATTATATTTTTGATTTCATCGGCTTGTATATTAGCTTTAAAAGAGCTTTCTGATAGTAGTGATAATAAGGAAAAGTATGGAATGCTTAAGAGAATTGGAGTTAGTGATAAAAGTTTAGATAGAGCTTTATTTGTTCAAGAGGGAATATTTTTTATGTTTCCACTTCTGGTAGCTATTATTCATTCGGTTTTTGGAATTATGTGTGCGAATATAATTTTGGAAAGTATGAGTGTGAAGGCAAATATGGAGTCTATTTTGATAACTGCTTTATTTATTATTTTGATTTATGGTGGCTATTTCTTAGTTACTTATATAACAAGCAAACGAATTATAAATGAAAGATAAACGAAATTTTTTCGTTTTTTTCGTTTTTTTTCGTTTTGAAAAAGGAAATCATTAGAAAATATTGTATGTTATATATAGAGAGTAATTTTAATAATTATTGTGATTATTTGTGATTTTAATTTGAAATTGCAAACGTAGGTAATATGACTAGAAGTCTACTAAAAAATAGAGAGGCTTTGATATAATGAATGAAATTATTAATAAAGATAAAGTAAATATAGAAAATTTAATTTATGAAATAAGGGGTAAACAAGTGATGATTGACAGTGAAATATCTGCAACCAAATGTCACGGAATAATTTACTAGACTTAGTTACTTTTGAATACTTAAGCAAAAATATAATATTATCAATATTAAATTGATGTGTGCGTTCTAATATTATATGTAAAATAAGTTTTTAAATTATTAGGTAAGGTAATAAAAATAATAGATTAGTAGCTTGAGATATGTTTAATTACATATCTTTTTTGCCTGTTTTAAATAAGATATTAATGGCGAGTAAAGATATGTTGGAATTTTAACTGATATAGAAATAAATTTTCTTAATGGTAAAATAGTAAAATTTAAGCGATAAGCAATTTTAAGGTAATAAGATTTATTCATTGCAAAACAAGAAATTGCTTCTTATGCAAAAGGAAATTTATCTCCTTTTAGTTATAAATTTTTGAAAGAGTTTTATATTTAGTATGTAAAGTTTGAATGTCTAAAAATTTGTGCACAATTAGTTGACATGATCTTAAAAAAATGATATATTACTAGTGATTGGTACTTAGAAAACTTTCGAAGCTCTAAGTCGTCAGACCTCTATACAGCGTATAGGGGTTTTTGAGTGTTTGTTTTTTAATATAAATATATTTGTAAACTAGGAAATAATTTAATAGAATTTTAAGGTGGCATTTGGTAACAGCAAGTGATTTGGCCAAATTATATCATGTTGAAACAAAAAGAATTAATGGAGCTGTAAAAATGATCCAGAAAAATTTCCGGAAAGATTTAGTTTTATTCTAATGGAAATGGAGATGAATAGTTTGAGGTCAAATTTTTCGACCTCAAACATAAATACTCGTGGTGGGCGTAGATATTCTATTAGAGTATTTACAGAGCAAGGCGTGGCAATGCTTGCAACAATATTAAAGTCTAAAATAGCTATTGGTGTGAGTATTGTTATTATGGATGCATTTGTAGATATGAAAAAATATATTTCATCTAATTTGATTAGATAGTATTATGGATTAGAAAATTATGATAAAATTTTGAAAAATTAGATAAAAAGAAGGAATTTTGATAAAAAAATCGTATGTTTATATATGAGGTGGTAAAATGCGATTAATTAAACAAAATTCTTTTATTATGATTTTGTTAGCTAATTTTGGAATTAGTTATAAAATTATAAAGGGTAAGAAAAAAATCACAGGTTTATATAAAAGAATTAAATTAGGTAAGATATTTGACTTATAAATAGGGCTTTGTTACAATCTACTATAGAAAAGGAGGGTTGTTTAATGACGCCACATAATAGTGCAGAAAAAGGTGAGATTGCTAAAACAGTTATTATGCCAGGAGATCCTTTAAGAGCAAAGTATATTGCGGAAAAGTATTTGACTGATTATAAATTAGTTAATGATGTTAGAGGAATGTATGCTTATACAGGTTTATATAATGGTAAAAAAATTACTGTGATGGCTCATGGTATGGGTATGCCTAGTATGGGAATATATGCTTATGAACTTTATAAGTTCTATGATGTAGATGAGATTATTAGAATAGGTTCATGTGGAGCTTATTTAGAAGAAATGAAATTGTTTGATATTATTTTAGCCACTTCTGTTTATACGGAAAGCAGTTTTGCTTTAACTTTAAACAATGATTTATGTCATGTTGCTTATAGTGATGAGGATTTAAATATTAAAATTGGAAAAGTGGCTTATCAAAATGGTATAAAATTATACCGTGGAATGACAGCTTGTTTAGATTGTTTTGATGTTTATATGACTGATATAAGTAAGTTTTTTGATAGGATGCCTAAAGGAGTAAAACCGATTGCGGCTGAAATGGAAGCTTTTGCTTTATTTTATATAGCTAAAATGCTTGGTAAGAAAGCGGCTTGTTTGATGAGTGTAGTTGATTCTAAGTATATTAAGGAAGTGGCTACATCAGAAGAAAGAGAGCAAGGTTTAGATAAAATGATAAAGTTAGCCTTAGATGCGGCTATATAACTAAATTTTTTGGACATAATAATGACGAGGTGTAATATGGAATTTTATAATTATAATATTAATGGTTTTGATTTACATGTTATAAAAACTAAACGTTTTAAAACTGTTTTTTATAACGTTAATTTAAGATTTGATGATGCAAAAGAAAACGAAAAATATATTTCTTTACTTAGTAGATTATTATTGCAGACGAGTAGTAAATATGATAGTGTAAGGGAAATTAATGCTTTTTGTGCGAGTATTTATGATCCTTCTTATAATGTTAAAGTGTTAGAGAGTGGTTCACAAAACATTTTAACTTTGACAGCTAGTTTTGCGAATGAAAAATACACTGAAAAAGGTATGAACAAGAAAAATTTTGAATTTTTATCAGAGGTTTTATTTGAACCAAAAATTGTTTCTGAAGCTTTTGACGAGAAAGTTTTTGAAGTTCAAAAAGAAAAGGTTGCCGAGTATTATAAAACTATGCGAGATAAACCACAACATTATGCGAGTAGCAGATTATCTGAAGAAATGCAGGTTAAAAAATATAAAGCATATACATTAGAAGAATTGATTGAAGGTATTGAGAAACTTAGTGCGAAAGATCTTTATAAATTTTATAAAAAAATTATGGATACTAGCAAACTTGATGTATTTGTGTGTGGGGATGTTGATCCGATAGAAATACGTGATATGTTAAGTTCAATTATCAATTTTAAAGGTTCTACTAATGGGAATATAGAGCATTATGTTAAACAAGTTAGTTATAATAAAGAACCTAAGGTGATTGTGGAATCTGCAAGTAATGCTCAAAGTAATTTAATTATTGGGTGTAAGCTTTTAGATTTAACAAATTTTGAAAGACAATATGTATTTGTTTTATATTCATGGATTTTAGGTGGAGGAATGAATTCTCTTTTAACGCAAACAGTTAGGGAAAAAAATTCTTTGTGCTATTACATATATGCAATAAGGCATAATTTGTTTGATGTAATGAAGATTTATGCTGGAATTGATTGCGATGAGTTTGATAAGACTTATAAGCTTGTTTGTGAAGATATGGAAAATATGAAAAAAGGTAATTTTTCTGATGAACTTTTT
This sequence comes from uncultured Bacilli bacterium, assembly GCA_944358415.1. Classification (GTDB taxonomy): domain Bacteria; phylum Bacillota_I; class Bacilli_A; order RF39; family UBA660; genus Coprosoma. The sequence continues at coordinate 39,584 of CALVRA010000005.1, forward strand.
GAGGGAGTTAAAGAGATATACTATAATTCATTGGTGAAAATTGATGATTCACAAAGTGATTTAGTGGGAAATTATACGTCAGAGGTATTTATTGGTAATGATAGTATAGAAAAAAGAAAAGAGCAGATGAGTAAAGTTACAAAAGAAGATGTTATGAAACTTGCTGAAAAGGTTCATATTGATACAGTATATTTATTAAAGGGAGAAAGGTAATATGCAAAAGAAAAATTATAATGGTTTAGATTTAACAGTATATGAAGATGTTTTAGATAATGGGCTTAAAGTTTATATTGCGCCAATACCAAGACATACAATTCATGCTCGTGTTACTACTTTTTTCGGCGGTTCTGTTTTAGAGTTTAAAATGGATGGTGATAAAAAGTTTACTAAAGTTCCTGGTGGAGTAGCTCATTTTTTGGAACACAAAATGTTTGAGAAAGAAGATGGTAAAGACCCTTTAGCAGTTTATGAAAATAATGGGGCTATTGGAAATGCTTTTACTAATGAATTTATAACGGCTTATCATTTTACGGGAGCTGGACATTTTTTCTCTAATTTAGAAACATTACTTTCTTGTGTTCATGAGCCTTATTTTACTGATGAGAATGTTTTAAAAGAAAAGGGCATTATTTTTCAAGAAAAAAAACAAGATTTAGATAATCCGTTTTCGATAGTTTATGATAGGTGTTTGACAAATACATTTTATAATTTAGATTTTAAAAATACAGTTTTAGGCAGTTTAGAAGATATTAGTTCAATAACAAAAGAGGATTTATATAATTGTTATAATACTTTTTATCATCCAAGTAATATGGCATTAACTATTAGTGGTGATGTCGACCCTTCAGAAATTATGAGTTTTCTTAAAAAATTTTATAAGAGATATGATTTTAAGAAAAGACCAAAGGTAGAGATTAAAAAGAAAGATGAGCCTGCTGAAGTTGTTAAGGAAAAAGATATTATTTATATGGATAGTTTATCTAAAGAAGTTATTATTTGTTATAAGGTGAAAAAGCCTGATTATATTAGTGATGAATATTTAAATAGAATATATTTTTCTTTGTTATTAGAGTTAAAGTTTGGGTCAATTTCTCCTTCAGTTGATGTGTTTGCTCATGATACTAATGTAATTTCTTCTGTTTCATCTTATATGGAACCAGTTGATGATTATTATATAATAATATTTAATGTGACTTTGAAAGATGAGGTAGATGGATTTATTAATTTAATTGATAATCAAATTAAAGATATGAAATTTAATGAAGAGGATTTTAATTTGATAAAAAAAGCTATTTTAAATTCAGTGATTTTGTCAACTGAGAATGCAACAGAAATTTGTTCAATGATAGCTAATCAAGTGTATTTTTATGATAAACCAATTTATGATATGTATGATAAACTTAAAGGGCTTAATTTTGAAGAATTTAAAAAAGCGGTTTCTGGTATTGATTTAAGTAACCGTAGTGTTGTTATTTTAGATAGTAAAACTAAGAAGCAAGATTAATTGACTTCTTAGTTTTTATTGTACATATTTTTTTTATTTCGTTTTCAATTTTTTGGAAATGTTTTGTTTCGATATGAAAAGTATAAATGACGTTGGTTTGAAACTCTTTTTTAATATTTATGTCTTTCAATAGGTAATTAATTTGTTTTATATTTTTATAAGGAAATTCAATAGTGATGGTATAGCCATCTATGATATTAGATATTGTAGTTTTTTTTAAAGCTTCACTAGTACTAGAACTATAGGCTCTAATCAGGCCTCCGGCACCTAATTTAATGCCACCAAAATATCTAATGACAACACAGAGAATATTAGTTAGATTGTTTTGTTTTAAAACATTTAAAATAGGGATACCAGCAGTTCCACTTGGTTCATTATCGTCTGAACATTTTTCTTTATTATCTATGATATAAGCATAACAATAATGGGTGGCATCTTTGTATGTTTTTTTTATATTTGACAATTTTTCGGCAATTTCATTTATGTTATTTATTTTTTCAATTACAGTAATGAATTTTGATTTGTTGATAATTATTTCATTTTTAATATTTTCTTTAATTGTTTTCATATTTTTCACCAATTAGTTATAAAATTTTATTTTTAAATATTTGATAGTTTTTAGAATTTATTTTTATCAAATATTCTAAGAAATATTAGTAATAAAATCCTGTAAATTATTTTTTAAATATTATATATATAATTTATTAAAAAGTCAAAAGTGTCATTTTGAATTTAATATATGTTTTAATAAAAAATCTTGCTAAAATATTGATATTTCATTATAATTACTTATGAGGTGAGGAGTTATGGTTTTAGAAAAACTTAAGTTAGTACCACACAAACCTGGGTGCTATTTAATGAAAAATAAGGATGGAGTTATCATATATGTTGGTAAAGCTAAAGATTTAAAAAATAGATTAAACTCTTATTTTCACTCTTCACATACTGGTAAGACAGCTAGGCTTGTTAGTGAAATAGCTGATTTTGATTATATAGTTGTTTCTTCTGAGACAGAGTCACTTATTTTAGAGATTAATTTGATTAAAAAGCATGATCCTAAATATAATATTTTACTTAGAGATGATAAGACTTATCCTTATATTGAGCTTACTTTAGATAAGGTTCCAAGGTTATTAATAGTGAGAAATGTTCATAGGAAAAAGAAAAAAACAAGATTATTTGGACCTTATCCAAATGTATATGCGGCAAGGAAAGTGGTTAATTTACTTAATAGATTATATCCTTTGAGAAAATGCAGGACTTATCAAAAACGGCCTTGTTTGTATTATCATATAGGTCAGTGTTTAGGTTATTGTACAAATAATGTTCCTGTAGAAAAAATTGAAGCGATGGAAAAGGATATAGTGAGTTTTTTAAAAGGTAATAATGAGATAGTTACTGATAAATTAAAGGGGGAAATTAATAAGGAAAGTGAGGCTCTACATTTTGAAAAAGCTTTAGAACTAAAAAATTTACTTGATGATATTAATGTTATTTTAGTTAAGCAAAAGATTGAGGTTAATGATAATATTGATAGAGATATATTTGGTTTTTATAGTGATGGCAATTATTTGAGTGTGTTTGTACTTTTTGTAAGAGGTAGTAAGATTAGTGGTCATCATCATCAGATTATTCCTTTGATTGATGATAATGGTGAGGAGTTAACTAGGTATATTGCAAAGTTTTATGATAAGGCTTTGCTTCCAAAAGAAGTTTTAATACCTAGTATTGCTGATAGTAATTTATTATCTGATTATTTAAAAATTAAAGTTAAAATTCCAGAAAAGGGTGTTAAGAAAAAACTTGTTGATATGGCGTCAGATAATGCCAAAAAACAACTTGAAGATGAGTATGAATTAGTTATTAAAAACGAAGAAAAAACGTTTAAAGCTAATGAAGAACTTAAAAATGTTCTCGGTTTGGATAAATTAGATAGAATTGAACTTTTTGATAATGCGCATTTGTTTGGAACTTATAATGTTTCTGGGATGGTGGTTTTTATTGATGGGACACCAGCTAAAAATGAATATAGGAAATTTAAAATTTCAGTGGATAAAAATGATGATTATGGGACTATGAGAGAGGTTATTTACAGAAGATATTTTAGGGTGTTAAAAGATAATTTAGTAAGACCTGATTTGATTATAGTCGATGGTGGTATTGGTCAGATGAATGTGGCTAAAGAAGTGTTAGATAGCTTAGGAATGGATATTAATTTGGTTGGTTTAAAGAAGGATGATAAACATTCAACTAATGCTTTAGTTACTTTTAATGGCGAAATTCCTATTGAAAAAAGAAGTAATTTATTTCATTATTTGGAAAGAATGCAGGATGAAGTTCATAATTTTACAATTAATTATCATAAACAGATAAGAAGTAAAGGCCTTTATGCTTCTATACTGGATGATATTTCTGGTATTGGTAAGGAAAGAAAAAAAGAACTTTTGAAAAAGTATAAGACAGTTGAAAATATGAAAAATCAAAGTATAGAAGAGCTTTCTACTGTTTTGCCTAGGAATGTGGCAGTAGAGTTAAAAGATGTGTTAGAAAATTTAGAAAAATAATGTGAAGCTTAATCGACAAAACTTTACTTTTTTTTTATATTTTGATATTATTGTATAAGATAAGAGGGTGCGCTTATGAAGAAGTCTTTAATGATAATTGGAATTGTTATTTTAGTTATTATAATTATTTTTGCTTTTGCTTGGAGATGGGCGATTGGTTTAAAGGAGGATAAGGCGGAAACTAAAGTAAAAATGGATGAAATATTAGATGCTTATCCAAAATTTAATACAGAGGTTGATAATTTTTCGGCACTTAGGAATCAATTATATGAGTATAAGAAAAATTTATTTTTAGAAACTTTAAGAGATAATACAGATGCTTGGAATGTTTTTATGGATAATTATTTAAAAGCTATTGAGAAGGTTGAGGATGCAGCTTTGGTACTTAAGGAAAATTGTAAGATTGAGTATGGAGATGTGAATGTCAGTTCAAAATGTACGACTTTTAAAGCAAATTATGAGGCTGCCCAAAATTATTATATTAGTGATGTTGTTATGTATAATGATATGGTTACAGATTATGAGGAGTATAATTTAGAACATGGTAATAAGTATAAAAAGTTGAATAAGGCTTTGTTTAGTACTTATGGTGATTATATAGATTATGATGAAGATGGTGAGTTTTTTGGTAAAGGGGAAGATGTAGATGAAAGATAAAATTGAAGTTTTATTTGAAGATGAAGAGGATATTGAATTAAATAAGAAAAATGAAGCTTTGGAAAATGAAGAAAATTATGATGATTATGTAAAAGATGAATCTTTAGATAATATTTTTCCTGATAAAGATGATGTTAATGTTGATAGATTATTAAACGAATTTAAGGCTTTTGATGATGAAGTTTTAGATAAAGAAGTAAAAGAAATTGTTAAAGAGGAGCCTAAAAAAAAGAGCAAAAAGATGAAATTATGGCAAATTATTTTAGTTATAATTATTTGTTTAATTTTAGTGGTGGGTTCTAGTTTAGCTTTCTTATTATATGGTCCTTATCCAAAGTTTAGAAATTGGTTAATTACAACGGCGATGACAACAATGAGTCATCAGTATTTAGCAACTTGGTTTTATGATGAGGAGACAATAAGTGAAGTGATGCAGGATAATTATGTTAAGGAGTCTAATGATGCAACTGATTTAAATGCAATTAGTTTTGTTGATTATAGTAATTCTAATGTGATGTATAAGAATAAATATGAGAAAGAAATTTTGACTCATGAAAAGGGTGCAAGTTATAAACTTATTAATATAGACGGTGATGGTCTTAGAGGTTATTTGGTTGCCATATATGATCCATCTAAAGTAAAAATAGCAACGGCTACTAATATGAATAGTTCTGGTGAGATGCTTACAAAAATTGCCGAAAAAAATAAGGCTGTTATAGCTATTAATGCGAGTGGGTTTAATGATCCTGGTTATATGGGAAATGGTGGTAAACCACATGGAGCTGTTATTCAAAATGGTAAACTTGTAAGTAATTTGTCTAGATCTAATGTTGGGGGAGGAATTATTGGTTTTACTAATGACAATAAATTAATTATGGGTAAAATGAGTGCGGAGGAAGCTTTAGCTAAAGGTGTTCGTGATGCAGTTGAGTTTGGACCATATTTGATCGTTAATGGAGAACCATCATTTATTAAAGGTAATGGTGGTTGGGGTACAGCACCTAGGACAGCTATTGGTCAGAGAAAAGATGGAATTGTATTATTTTTAGTTATGGATGGCCGCGATTATATTCATGGTATTGATGGTGTTGGAATGACTGAATTAACAGAAATTTTAATGAATTATGGAGCTTATAATGCATCTAATTTGGATGGTGGTACTTCTTCTGCTTTAGTAATTAATGGAAAACTTACTAATAAACCGGTTAATGGTAGTGGTAAGAAAACGACAAGGGCTATTCCTAATGCTTGGATAGTGACAGAATAATTTATTTTAATAGACATATATTTACATTAGGTAATTGTTCTGTTTATTTGGATGTGTTTATTATTTGATATAATAAGCATAGATAAGGGGGAAGCCTTATGGCTAGGAAAAGGAAAAAAAGTAAAAGAAAAGTATGGTTTGGTTTATTAATTGTTTTAATTTTAAGTGGAATTGGTGTTTATTATTATTTGAATAAAGAGGAAGTTCAGGATTTTGTTTCTAAGAAAGTTCCTATAGAGAAAAAGTTAAAAATTGTCGATGAGGATTCTAAGTCACGACCAATTGCGGTGATGATTAATAATAATCATGTAGCATGGCCTCATATTGGACTTCAGGATGCTTATATTACTTATGAGATATTAGCTGAGGGTGGCATTACTAGATTGATGGCTATATTTAAAGATAAGGATACAGCTAAGATTGGATCAGTTAGAAGTGCGAGGCCTTATTATTTAGATTATGCTTTGGAAAATGATGCTATTTATGTGCATTATGGTTGGAGTGATCAAGCTAAAAAGGATATTAGTGCACTTGGAGTGGATAATATTAATGGTCTTACAGCTTCTTCTGTTTTTTGGAGAGATAAATCCTTAAATAAGGCAACTGAACACACGGTATTTACTAGTATGGAAAAAATAAAAGAGTACGCACATAGTAAAGGTTATGATAGAGATACTAATAAAGATTTACTTTTAAATTATAGTGTTGATGAAGTTGATTTAAGTAAGAGAGAAGATGCGGTAAAAGCCGATACTGTTTTTATGAAGTATTCATATTATACTACTAGTAGTTATGAGTACGATAGTGAAAATAAAGTTTATAAGAGGTTTATGTCTGATGAGCCACATGCTGATGAAAGTGGTAAGCAATATACTTATAAAAATATTATTATTACACCAATTGAAACTCATAGCTATGATTCTTATGGAAGATTAGAACTTGAGAATATTGGAACAGGCGAAGGATATTATATAACTGATGGTTATGCTATTCCAATTGTTTGGTCTAAAGATAGCAGGAGCAGTCAGACAGTTTATAAAAATTTAGATGGAGAAGAGATAAAAGTTAATGATGGAAATACTTTTATTCAAATAACTCCACCTTCTGAAAGTGTGGAAATTAAAGGAAATACTTCAGAAAATGAATGAAAATGACCAATTTGTAATTTGTTTATAAATGTGGTATACTGAATGAGTAACTTTGAGGTGAAATATAATGAGTAGTCATAAAAAAGACTTGCAATATATGAGTATAGTTAATAATATTTTAGATAATAAAGAATTTTTGAAAATAAAAAAAATAGAACATCATGGGATAAGCAGATATGATCATTCTTTGAAAGTATCTTATTATTCTTATAAGATTGCAAAGTTTTTGCATTTAGATTATGAGCAAACAGCAGTTGGTGGTTTACTTCATGATTTCTTTTTAAGTCCAGAAGATAGAACACAAAGCGATCGTTTAAAGTCAGTGTTTACACATCCTAAACAAGCGGTTTCTATGGCTAAAAATTATTTTAATTTAACAACTAAAGAGGAAGACATGATTAGGTCACATATGTTTCCAATTAATTTATCTATTCCAAAGTATGCGGAAAGTTGGATTGTTAGTATGGTGGATAAATGTGTGGCTACAAATGAGCTTGCTTTAAAATTTCGATTTAAACTTAAGTATGCTTATAATTTATTTTTGCTATTTACTATTAGTATTATGAAAATTTAGGCTTTATTAAAGGCCTTTTTTTTGTTATAATTATTATGTTGTCCTTGTAGCTCAGCAGGATAGAGCAACCGCCTCCTAAGCGGTAGGTCGGCAGTTCGAATCTGCCCAAGGACGCCATATATATAAATTACTGATTTAAATATTATATTAAATCAGTTTTTTCTTAATGTGAAAGGATCAGAACGATGGAAAAATTTTATACTACCCAAGGTGCATTAAATGAAAATTTGGAAGAGGAAACAATTAGTTATCGGTGTTTTATAGGTGTACAGGGAAATATTTGTTTAAAAGATGTGACTTTTGAAAATTGTGTTTTTAAAAATGTTGATTTTGATAATATTTGTTTTGAGGGTGTTGATTTTATAAATGTTATTTTTGAAAATTGTGATTTATCAAATAAAAATTTTAATGAAAGATTGATAAAGAAAGTTATATTTAAAAATTCTAAGTTAGCAGGTGTTTATTTTATAGATTGTTTTATTAAAGATTCTGTATTTGATGGTGTAAGTGCGAGATATATTAATATGTCTTCGGCTAAGATAAATAATTTAAAATTAGTTGATAGTGATTTTTCAGAAGGTAGTTTTATTGAATTGAAAGTGAAAAATTTAGAGTTAAATAATGTTAATTTTAGTAACTCGGAAATAATTAATTCTGATTTAAAAGGAGTAGATTTTTCTTCTTGTAATATTGAGTTTGTAAAATTTGATTTAAAAAGTGTTTATGGAATTATTATTGATAGGTTTCAAAGTGTAGAACTTGTTAATTTGCTAGGTGTAATTGTTAAATAGGTTGATATTAAAAAGTTTAATTTAAAATGTAAAATGTATGAAAAAAAATAAGAAAAAGTTAAGGTTATGTGTTATAATTTTAATATAAAGTATAAAATTGACAAGAATATGGATATATTATATGATATGTTTCAAAGTGGGGGATTTTTATGAATTTGGAAAATAAGCAAATTGAATTAAAGGAGATGCAGGAAGAGCTTTTAAGATTAAATAAAAGAGCTCTTAATGAACCTGATAATTTAAATCTGTCACGTAAAATTGCAAGTTTAAGTAATGATATTACAAAGCTTTCTTCAGAGATTGAAATTTTAAAACAAATGAATGATTTAGAAAGGAAATATATTAATAAAGAGGATATACCACTTCATTTTATTGATAATGATAGACAAAATGATGATATTTTATTATCATCTAATGATGTAAATTATGAAAAAGCATATTTACAGCAAAAGAGATTGTTAGAACTTAAGTATAGTTATATTAATCATCTTCCTTTTAATTATGATGGAAATGTGGTGCCTTTTGATAATGAAATGTATGAAAATATTTATAATCAGCTTAAGGATGAGGCTTTGTCTTTAAATTATGTCAATGATGTAAGAAAAGGTGTACATTTCAATGATGAAAAATTGAATAAGAGTTTTAATGGATACGTTGGTAAGCATTTTAAATTAAAAGAAGGTGCGAATAATTATGAAGGTAATCATTTTAGTAAACCTGAAGGCGCACATTTTAGTAATGAGAAACTGATTAAAAATTCAAATGAATATGTTGGTAAGCATTTTAAAAATAACACTATAAAAGAAGAAAATGAGTTAGAAAAAGTTGATTTTCCTTATGTGGAATTTATAAAAGATGGATATGGGTATATTGTTGGTAATTTTACAAGTGAATATTTGAATCAAAATTATAAAGCTTTAAATCTTAACATTTTAAATCAAGGTATCAAAAAAATAAGACTTATTAATAATTTATCTAGTAAACCTAAAAGTGTAGATGGGTTAGATGGAGTTACTGTAAGAGTTTTGAGAAATGGTAATATTGAGGTCTTAGGTGATGTTGAACATTTAGAAAATCATAATTTTAGCATTGAAAAAGTTAAAGATGATTTTATTTCAATTAATTTGGATACATCTACATTAGAGGGAATTTATAATAAGATAAAAAATGATAGTGTGATACAAAATAAGAGTTTATTAAATAAGTATTTAGATGATTATTTGAAAAAATCAGATGAAAAAAATACTATTGATGAGAAAGCTAGAGAAAAGCTATATGTTATGATGACTAATAAATGGATTCATAATATGGCTAGTTTAGATATTAGTAAACTTAATGTATCTACAGATAAAAGTATAAATGATTATGAGATAATTAAAAATTTTTGTTTATCTGTTAATGATGTTCATAATTTAGACGAAATTTTTAGTTTATATGAAAAATTGAATGATAGATTATTATCAAAGAACAAAGATTTTTATAAGAAGTTAATTGAAGAAAATGATAAGTATGGTTATAAAGCTGATGCTTTATATAGATATTTTTGTATAAGTAATATTCGTTTAACATCTAATAAAATAGCTGCTTTGGATAGAAAAGATGCGTCTAATATTTATATTGATAAAAATAATTTTGGAGTTTATAGTGCGAATTTTGATAGTAAAGATTATTTACTTAATGTTCGAAGTAATGAGGAAGGGCTTGCTGATTTTATTGAAAGTTATATTAGCGAGTGTGAAAAGCACAATATTAATTATAATATAACAGTAGATGTTAGGAATTTTAATATTACGTTTCATGTTTCTAAAGAGAATTTGGTTAAAAATATTAATATACTTAATAAATTGGCTACTAAAAATAAGAGCCTTGTAAGTGGTGTTGGTAATATTAATAATTATGTGGAATTAAGTTCTTCTGGAATAATTAAAAGGGATGATATTTTAAAAATGGCTGCAACGTCTTTATTAGATAATTATATGAAAGGTGGCCAGTTTGCTTCTAAGGAAGATGCTTTAGCTGATATGAAGAAAAATGATTCTAATTATTTAGATAAGTATTTGGATGAAATTAGAAATGTTTGTGATAGAAATAGGGTTGATTTTGATACTTTATGTTTTCAAAGGGGCACTTTGGAGGAATTTTTGAAGTTGGACTCTAAGGCTCAAAGGATTAATGGTATAGATAGTAAAGATGATAGTGGACTTGATATTGTGCCGGAGGATTATTTAAATAATATTAAGAATAGTATAGTTATTCCACCTAAAAAGGTTACTGTTGAAGAAAAGCCAGTTAAACGTAAAGTGACTCGTAAGAAGAGTACTACTTTAAAGGAAAAATGGAAAAATCTTAGTACTAAGAAGAAAGCTTTGATAATAGCTGGTATTATTGCAACAGTGGGAATTGGTGTGTTTGTGGCTGGTCCACATATAATAGCTGGAATTAGTGCTATTTTGAACTCTGGTGCTACTCAAGCGGATACAGTTAATCAAACAGTTAATTTAATTGGTGATACTGTGACTAGTGCTGGTCCAAATTTGGATTATTCTAGTATTAGTGAAGGTCATACAGTATTTAGTAATGCTTATGATGCGGTCAATAATGTAAATGGTTTAACTTCTAATGAATGGTTTAATAGTAACCCTATAGATGTGTTTAATACTGCAACTAATAGTTATATGGGATTGACACCAGAACAACTTAATGATCCAACATTTATGGCGGAGCTTGCAAAAGATCCTAATAATTCTTTGTTACTTGGTAATAGTATATCTGATCCGTCAGGATTTGTGGGGCTTGATGAAGTTGTCAAAGGTGGAATGTCTAGATAGGAGAAAATTATGGAAAATGGTTTATATACTATAGTTGAATTTGATATTCATGATAAGTGGTTTGTGATTGCAGAAAAGATTATCAATAATATTAGATATAGTTATTTAATTAGAGTGAATGATAAAGAGGATGATTTTATCGATGAGTATCAAGTTGTTAAAAGTAGTTATGATGGTGCAGATGAGTATATGGAAATTGTAAATGGTGATGAGCTTAAAGGAATAATGCCTATGTTGGTGCCTGAGGCTAGTGAATTAATCAATCATCCAGAAAAGTTAAAAAAGTTACTAGAATTAAATAATAGATAGAAGAAGGAAAACTTCTTTTTTCTTTCAAAATGGGTAGGAGGAAAATTTATGATTAGAACGAAAAAACAAGGTTTGTTAATTGTGCTTTCTGGACCTAGTGGAAGTGGAAAAAATACTATTTGTGATGAGGTGAAAAAAGAAAACTCAAATATTTGGGAATCTATTTCAATGACAAGTAGAAAACCTAGGAAAGGCGAAGAAGATGGTGTTAATTATTATTTTGTGACTAAGGAACAGTTTGAAAAAAACATAGATGATGGGAGTATGCTTGAGTATGCTCAGTTTGCAGGGAATTATTATGGTACTCCTAGAAAAAGTGTGCAGGAACATTTAGATAAAGGTGAGGATGTTATTTTAGTCATTGAAATTCAGGGGGCTTTACAAATTAAAAAGAAATTACCTCAAGCTTTATTTGTTTTTTTACTCCCTCCTAGTATGCGAGAGCTAAAAAAAAGACTTACTGATAGAGGAACAGAGTCAGAAGAGAAAATTATGGAGAGATTTGAGACGGCTTATAGGGAGATTAATGAACTTTCTAAGTATAATTATGTCATTATAAATGATAAGATTGAAAATGCTGCATCTAAGTTATCGGCTATTATTCAAGCTGAAAGATGTAGAGTTGATAGGATTGAAGAGGTATTTTTGGATACTTTAGAAGAAAAGATTCATGAGACTTTAGTTGATAAAAATTTAGAAAATAAAAGTTTAGATGTGAATAAAATTTAATGGTGATGAAATGAGAATATTTGTTGATGATTTTTTACAAGTGAGATATGTTAATTTGTATAATTCAAAAGTTTCTGATGATATAAAATGTTTAGTTATTGGTGATGTTCACATTAGTGATAATGTAAGTTTTAAAAAAATAGCATTATTAAAGAGACAAATTGAGAAAGAAAATCCGGATTATATTTTATTTGTTGGTGATTTGATAGATAGAATAGAAAATCTTAATAGTTCATTTTCTTTATCTAAGATGAAGGATTTACTTTCTTATGCGTCAATGATAGGTAAAGTTTTTGTTATTTTGGGTAATCATGATTTTATTTATAGAGGTACAGATAAAATTAATAAGAAAGCATTTTGTGAAGTTTTAAAAAGTATTAAGAATGTTACACTTTTAGATAATGAAGTATATTCTAGTGATAAAATATGGATTATGGGTTATACAGAAAATGTTCAATATTATAATAAAGAAAATTATGATTTTAATTTTTTTTATGAGGATTTGAAAAAAAGAAACAAGTTATATGAGAATGTTAATCAAGAAGTGCCATCTATTGCTTTAGTTCATTCTCCAGAGTTTAGTGATGATGATAAATGTATTAGTTTATTTAAAGAATATGATTTGATTTTAAGTGGTCATACTCATGATGGGTGTGTGCCATTTGGAATTGGAAATTTTAAAAGAGGAATTATTAGTCCTAAGAAAACTTTTTTCCCAAAAAATGTTAGAGGTCTTAGAAAGGTGGGAAGTAATTATATTTTAATTACTGGTGGTGTAGTAAAAATTCAAGAGTGTGCACCTAAATTATTATGGCCTTTTAATCATTTGTGTCCTGTGCAAGTGGATGTGGTTACTTTTAGTAATAAAAAAGGTGTTGATGTTAGAAAAAAATGGTATTAAAAATATGTAGGTATTAACTACATTTTTTTAATTTTTATTAATGAATGGTGTGTTTTTTCTTCTTGATACGGATATTTTTCTATTTTAGCATCTATTTTGGATAATGTTTTATAATCTGTTTCATACATTTTGTTTAGTTCTAATAAATAAAGAGTGTAAATTTGATTACTTAGATTATCATTTAAAAAATTTGGGAGATTTTGTATAAAGTTTTTCCTCATTTGAGCTTTTTCATAATAAGCCTGAGAAATAAATTTATCATTTTGGTATGGTTCTTCATATTTTGTTGTTTTTAAAATGTTATATGTCGATGGAATTGGTTTGTTTGCAAAGAAACGATCTATCATATAGTAAATTCGCTCTTGCATATAATTTTTTCTTGTTTGTTCTATTAGATTTATCCAGCTTTGGGCAGGAATTATGGGAACTCTTTTTTCTAAGTTAATATTTCCAATGATGTTTTCAACAAATTTTTGCCTTTTTTGGGCACATTGTAAGCAATAACCTGCATTAATCCCATCATGATATGTTATTAAGGCTGAGGTGGCACAGCAAATACATCTGTCATCTTTCCTTTGAATATCTAAAATTCTACTTGGTTTATATGGTACAAACATATAATATCACTTCCTTTATATTAATAATAACATAAAATTATGTTTTTTCAATAAAATAATATTGGTATGTGTTTTAATGTTTGAGTTTTATTAATATAGATTTTTAAATTATATTTTGTCACTAAACTTTTGTTTTTACATATTTTAATGTAGAGGTGAAGTTATGAATAATTTACAGGTGGTAATTGATAGTGGTCATGGAGGTACTGATCCAGGTGCGGTTAGTTCATCTGGTGTTAGGGAAAAAGATTTAACATTAATGATTAGTCAGTATATGTATGATGAATTTCAAAAAAGGGGAGTTCCGGTAACTTTAGTACGCTCAGTAGATGAGACGGTATCACCGACAGAGAGAGTTAATAGAATTTTGGCGGCATATGGTGATAATCCAAATGTAGTGATTATTTCTAATCATATTAATGCAGCTGGAAGTGCGACTCAAGGTGCTGAAGGAGCAGAGGTTATATATGCTTTAAGGGATGATAGTAGACTAGCTTCAAATATTTTAACATCTTTAGGAAATGCTGGCCAAAAGATGAGAAAGTTTTATCAAAGAAGGTTACCAAGTGATACGTCAAAAGATTATTATTTTATTCATAGAAATACTGGAAGCAATACGCATCCAGTAATTGTTGAATATGGTTTTATTGATAATCCTGAGGATTTAGCAAAAATCCAAAATAATTATAAAGAATATGTCGATGCAGTTGTTGATGCGGTAATAGCTACAGCTGAGGGCGAGACAATTTCTAGTATGCCAGGTGATGGCAGTTATTATGTGGTTAAAAGTGGCGATAGTTTATGGAAAATAGCTAATATGTATGGAATAACGGTTGATGAACTTAAACGTTTGAATAATTTAAGTAGTAATAATTTATCAGTTGGTCAAATATTAGAAATTCCAAGTAGCTTTGATGATACATCTGATACTTATACTGTTAAAAGTGGCGATAGTTTATGGAAGATTGCGAATATGTATGGGATGACAGTGAGTGAACTTAAAAGTTTGAATGGTCTTACTTCAGATAATTTAATGGTTGGACAGGTATTAAAGGTTAAAGGTAATGTGAATAGCTCAAATAACACTTATACGGTGAAAGCTGGAGACAGTTTATGGAATATTGCAAATAGATATGGAATAACAGTCGATGAACTTAAGCGATTAAATAATTTAAGTAGTAATGTTTTAATGATTGGACAGGTACTTAATTTACCTTAGAATTATTTAATATTTTGAACAAGGTCAAATTTATATCCTTGTTTTTTCATGGTTTTTATAAATGTATCTAGAGCAAGATAGTTGCCTTTGTTTTTAGGATGGAGTAGATATATGGCCCCATTATGTACTTTTTTTGTGAGTTCATTTAAAGCTTTTTCTTTTGATACATCTTCTTCGAAATCTAGATAATAAGCACTATAAAAATATGTTTTGTAACCTAAATCTTTTAGTATTTGGAGGGATCTATAGCTCCATTCACCGCGTGGTTCTCTATATATTTTTTGCATCTTTTTACCGGTGATATTATAGTATGTTTGTTCGACCGAAGTTATTTCTTCTAGGTATTTGTTAAAATTTTCTTTAGTGGCTAAAGATGGCATGTTTAAATGATGCGATGTATGATTGGCTATTGTGTGACCGTTATTATCCATTTGTTTTATTAAATCGGCGTTCATTTCCATATATTTTCGGCATAGGAAAAATGTGGCTTTGATATTATTTTGATCTAATACGCTGACTATTTCTTTGACATAAGTATCATTACTTCCTTCATCAAATGTTAAATATAAAACTTTTTCATCAGGTCCCATGTAGTAAGCATTATATTTTTTTAGTTCATTTATATCGGCTCCGCCTGTTGGCCTTTGACCGTTTGATTTATTATTGCTCCACCAACCTCTTGATGTATTATCAATGTTATTGTAAGATTCTTTATATATTGGATTGTTGGGTTTGACTATTTTAACAAATCTATGAGCTTTGGCTGTTAGATTATTTTTGGTTTTGACTGTATAAGTTATTTGATAGGTACCTTGTTTATTTGTGTTTATATTTCCTTTAATTTTAACTTTATTGGTGATGTTTTTACCGTTTTCATCAAAGGCTTTATATCCTGGTTCTTTATACGTATTTCCTTCGGCTAAGGTGATAATGTTTTTTCCATTTAGATGAATTGATGGAACTTTGATGGTATTTTTTTGGATAAATTTGAAATATATGGTAAGGGCAATTAAGATAGTGATGATGAGAGATAAAAAAATTTTTATTTTTTTTAACATGAAAACACCTCATGAAATTATACTAGATTTAGTTTTAAAATATGAAAGGTTTGCGTATTTGTATAAAGTAATATATAATGTATATTGGAGGATAAAATATGAGGGTAAAAAAGGAAATTAATTCAGCTATTTTTAGAGAATATGATGTTAGAGGTATATATGATTTAGATATTGATGAGGATGTTTCTTATACTGTTGGTAAAGCTTTTGGAAGTTATGTTCAGATACATGGATTAGATAAAGTTATTGTAGGCCATGACAATAGGGAAAGTTATAAGGTTATTTATCCGGCTTTGATTAATGGACTTTTGGATAGTGGAGTAGATGTTATTAGTTTAGGTTATGTGACTACGCCAATGCATAATTATGCGAAAATCTATTTAAATGTCTCTGCAGCTATTATGGTTACAGCTAGTCATAATCCTAAAGAATATAATGGTTTTAAAATATCTATGAATAAGAATGATTCTTTATTTGGAAAGGATTTGCAGGATTTTAAAAAATTTTTAGATAAGTATGAGTATATGGATGGGGAAGGAAAAATAGAGAGTATTGATATTTTTCCTAGTTATTTAGATAATTTAAAGACTTCTTTAAATTTTGGTGATAGAAAAGTTAATGTTATAGTGGACTGTGGGAATGGGACAGGAAGTTTATTTATTAGAGATATTATGAAAGAGTTTAATATTAACTGTCAGTTTTTATTTTGTGAAAGTGACTCTAATTTTCCAAATCATGTTCCAGATCCGGCAGTTAAAGATAATTTGAAAGTTTTAGGAAATACGGTTAGGGAATTTCATTTTGATTTAGGGGTTTCTGTTGATGGTGATTGTGACAGATGTGGTCTTGTTTTAGAGGATGGTAGTTTTGTTTCGGCGGATATGATTATGGCTTTATTTTACCGTGATTTAGCTTCTAAAATGAAAGTTAAGAAAGGTGTATTTGATGTTAAGTGTTCACTTTCTTTGATTGATGAGATTAAAAAGCTTGGTTTAAAACCCTGTATGAATAGAACTGGTAGTGTGTATTGCCGCAGGTATGTAAGTGAGAATGATTTATTCTTTGGTGGTGAGTATTCTGGTCATTTATTTTTTAGAGATAGGTATTTAGGATATGATGATGGAATATATGGAATACTTAGGATTATTGAGCTGCTTTCAAAAACTGATAAAAAAATTAGTGAATTATTTGAAGGAATGAATCATTACTTTTCTACTGAAGAGATTAAAATTAGGGTTAGAGATGATAATAAGTTTAAAATAGTTGATGAAGTTATAGATTATGCGAAAGATAAAAATTATAATTTTTCTTTGGTAGATGGTATTAGAGTTATGTTTGATGATGGTTGGGCTTTAGTTAGAGCGAGTAATACAGGTCCTGATTTGACTGTTAGATTTGAGGCTAAAACAGAAAGAAGACTTAAAGAAATTCAAGATGAGTTTACTTTAGTTATTGATAAAGTAAAATAAAAAATAAATTATATGGTATTTTTATTGCAATAAGCATTAAAATATTATATAATTTTTATATGCCGCAATAGTATAAAGGTATTACGAGGCCATGGTAAGGCTTTAATCGGCGTTCGATTCTCCGTTGCGGCACCATTTTGAAATCAATTCTCTTAATATATAAGGAAATTTTTAATTTTTAAAATTATTTTGATATTAATTTTAAATAAAAATATAATTTGTAGTTAAAATGCACATTCATTGTGCATTTTTTGTCAAAAAAACAAAGAAATGCACAAAGTTTTTGAAATATTGTGCATTTTTATTTACTTTTTAATGTGGTTATGATATTATGACTTTAGAGGTGATTAGTGTGGAACCGATGAAAGTAAAGAGATTACCTATGGATTATGTTATGGATAAAGAATTACTTAGATTGCTTGCTGATGCAAATTCAAAATATGCTGAGTATAAAACATATTTGAAAAATGTTGAATTTGATTCAAAGTTTTTTTTGGACTCAATAATTCTTAGTGAAAGTTTGAAATCTACGCAAATTGAGGGTACTCAAATTTCACAGGATGATATGTATTATTTAAAGTATATGCCTAAAAATGATGAAACTAAAGAAATTCAAAATTTAAAAAAGGTTATAGAATATTCCAAAGAATATTTGAATAAAAATAATGAAATTAATTTAGTTTTTGTGAATAATATACATAAAATTCTTTTAGATAGTGTTAGAGGAAATGAAAAAGAACCTGGTCATGTCAGAAATATTCAAAATTGGATTGGACCAAAAGGTTGTAGTATTGATGAAGCTATTTTTGTACCGCCTATTCCTGAGGATGTTCCAATTCTTTTAGATAATCTTTTTAAATACATGAATGATGCGTTTATAGATCCTATATTTATAAATATGGCTATATCGCATTCACAGTTTGAAACGATTCATGCTTATAGAGATGGAAATGGAAGATTAGGAAGAGCACTTATTCCAATTCAATTAGCTAATTTAACTGAGGATAAACCGATTTTATTTTTATCAGAAGTTATAGAATTATATAAACCTAGTTATCATAAGTTTTTAAACGAAAGTAGAAAAGGTAATATGCTTGGGTTTATTAAATTTTTCTTACAATGTATAATTGAACAGTGTGAAAATTATATAGCTAAAATAAAAATGATTAAACAAATTTTTAAAAAAGACATGGAAAAGATTAAAGTGTTGAGAAGAACTGCTGTTTATAGAATTATGCCAGCAATGATGCATCAAATTGTATTTACAAAAAAGGAAATTGTGGAGGAATCTGGTGTTTCAAGAAATACAGTTTCAAAGATAATAGATGAATTAGTAGAACTTGGCATACTAATTGCAGATTCATCTCATACTAAGTTAGGGTATAGGTATGAAGAAATTTATAATGTCTTTGTTGGTAAAAATGCACAATGATTGTGCATTTTTTGATTAAAAAAAGAAAAAAAGCACATTTTTTTTGAAATGTTGTGCTTTTTTAAAAATAAAGATATTTGAAACCTAATTTTTTATATATGGAAGATGCTCTTGGAAGATCTAAAAGGTTTGTAAATATTAAATTATATAATTCATCAGCTAGGAAGATGAAACATAAAGTATAACTGATGATTAAAAATGTTTTTTTGTTTAATTTATTAGCAAGATAAAAGCAAAAGGGAACAATAAGATACATTAATATAAGACTCATAATTCCAAATATTAAAATACTTCTTAGACAAACATAGCCATTTATGTTGCCAAAGTTTAATATTTCTTTATTATAGTCCCAACATTTTACATCATTAAAATGTTCCATATAGTAGCCACCAATATATTCTAATATTCCACTTGCTATGATACTTATTAAGAAAATATATAGTGGGTGTTTTCTTTTTTTATAAGTTAATATAAATATGGCAGTGGCACCTATGGCATAGATATTAATCCATGGTAAAAAATTACCACCTCTAAAGTAAAATGTTTTCATGCCACTATTAAAAAAGTAAAAAATAAATTCATATAGCCATCCTGCGATTCCTGATATTACTATTATTAGACAAATTATAGCTAAAAGTGTTTTTTTATCAAATTTTTGATCGTTTTCTATATAGTTTTTTATATATTTTTTCATACATCTCACATCCATTTATATTTTATCAAAAATTTAAATTTATTGTAATATGTAAATCTTTACAATTAGGCTTTTTACGTGTTATCATTATTATGAAAATAAGGTAGGTGTTTTTATGCTTAAGGTTTTTAAGAATGATTTAAATAGTACTGTAAAAGAAGAAAATACTTTTGAAAAGAATAGTTGGATAGATATTGTTAATCCTAATAAAGAAGAAATTCAAAAGATTTCTGAGGTGTGTAAGATTAATTCATCTATTATTTTACAGGTTTTGGTGGAAAAGGAGTTGCCTAGGGTTAAAAAATTTGATGGGGGAGTTTTGATTGTAATTGATGTTCCTTACATGAAAGATAAAAGTATTAGAAATAAATATGTTACTTATCCGCTTGGTATTATTCTTTGTGATAGTAATTATATTTTGACAGTTTCTTTGGTGGAACATGAGTTTTTGAATAAGTTTAAACAAAATAAGGTTGAAGATTTTGAGGTGACAGAAAGAGAACGTTTTTTAATGCAGATACTTTTTAATTCATCAAGTGCTTATTTATATACTTTAGATGTTTTAGATGCGGATATTAAAAGAATAGAGAAAAGTAGTTATCATTCAACTAATAATAAGCAGATGCTTAATTTTTTAAATATTCAAAAGTCACTTGTTTATTTTATTACTTCATTAAAGGCAAATAGTATGGTTTTAGAAAAACTACAAAAGGAAAATGTTGTTGCTTTAAATAAGGAAGAGAAAATTTTATTAGAAGATGCAGTACTTGAAAATAAGCAGTGTATTGAAAGTAGTATGATTTTTAGGGAAATTTTATCATCAACTATTGATGCTTATGGAACTATTATTTCTAATAATTTGAATGTTATTATGAAGTTTTTAACAGGTATTACAATTGTATTTTCAGTTCCGACGATGATTGCTTCATTTTTAGGAATGAATGTGCCTTTGGGTGCTTTGGGTGAGAGTGATATATCATTTATTTTGATATGTATTGTTTCTTTTATTGTATCATTTATATTAGCAATGTGGCTTAATAAAAAAAATATGCTTTAGGTGTTAAGTTATGTAATTTGGCTGTTTAATTATTAATTATATGGGTAAAATATGTTATGATATATATGAAAGGTAGGGATTATATGTTACCAGGAAAAGTAGCAATTATAACAGGTGGAACTAGAGGAATTGGTTTTGCGACAGTGAGAAAATTTTTAGATAATGGGGCAACAGTAATTCTTTTTGGTTCTAAAGAAGAGAGTGTTCAAAAGGCTTTAACTATATTAAAACAGGAAAATCCTAATTATCAAGTTATTGGGATGCAACCTGATATTACTGATTTAGGGGCTGTTGAAAGATCTTTTGCGGATATTAAAAATAGATTTGGTAAAATTGATATTTTAGTTAATAATGCAGGTGTTTCTTCAAGTACTAGTTTATATAATTATGATGAATATGAATTTGAAAATATTATCAATTTAAATTTAAAGGCAGTTTTTAACTGCTCTAAAGTAGCAGCCAAATATATGAAGGAAAATGGTGGTGGCGTAATTTTAAACACTAGTTCAATGGTTAGTATTTATGGTCAGGCTGCAGGATGTGGATATCCGGCTAGCAAGTTTGCGGTTAATGGGTTAACTAAGTCTTTGGCTAGAGAACTTGGACGTGATCATATTAGAGTTAATGCAGTTGCGCCTGGAGTTATTCATACGGATATGGTTGACAGTTTATCTGAGGAGATGATTAGGCCTATTGTGGCTTCTATTCCACTTGGTAGGATGGGAGAGCCTGAGGATATTGCGAATGCATTTTTGTTTTTGGCAAGTGATTTAGCAAGTTTTATTACAGGAGCTATTTTATCAGTTGATGGAGCTGGAATGTCTTGACATTCTTTTTATTTTGTTATAATATGCTTATATGAACAGATATTCATATAGGGAGGAAATTAAATGCATAGTAAGGAATTTTTAGGAGGATTAGCTGAGTTTTTTAAGATTTTTGGAGATGAGACGAGAATTAGAATACTTGATTTATTAATTAATAAAAAATTTTCAGTTAATGAAATATCAAGGAAGTTAGATGTGAGTCAGTCTGCAGTTTCTCATCAACTTAAGACACTTAGAAGTTCTAATTTGGTTAAGACGAATAAAGTGGGTCAAACTGTTTATTATAGTATTTCTGATGAACATATTTCAGTTATATTGAAGTATGGAATAGAGCATTTGAAGGAGAAGGTAAATTATGAAGATTAGGATAAATAGTGAGATTATTAAAATTATAATAAGTTCGGTTTTATTTATTATTTCTTTATTTTTTAAGGAAAATGATATTGTTTATTTCGTATTATTAATTTTAAGTTATGTGATAGTGGCTTATGATATTTTTATAGAAGCTTTTAAGAAATTATTAAAAGGTTATTTGTTTGATGAGAGTACTTTAATGATTATTGCAACAATTAGTGCTTTTATAATTGGTGAATATCCAGAGGCGGTTATGGTTATGCTTTTATTTCAGTTTGGTGAGTATTTATCAGATATGGCGGTAAATAATTCAAAAGATTCAATTGTTAAACTTATGGATTTGAGAAGTGATTATGTTAATTTGAAAAAAGGAGATAAGATAGAAAAAGTAGATGTTAAAGAGGCTAAGGTAGGGGATGTTTTTATAGTTAAACCTTTTGAAAAAATTCCACTTGATGGAGTTGTTATAGAAGGTGTGACGAGTGTAGATAGTTCTAGTTTGACAGGGGAGAGTGTTCCTATTCAAGTGCAGCCAAATTCTTTGGTTTTAAGCGGTTATATGAATGGTAGTGGTTTGATTAGTGTTAAAGCTACTAGTGATGATGTTACTTCAACGGCTAGTAAAATTATTAATTTACTTGAAAATTCTAATGAGAAGAAAACTGTTACTGAGAAGTTTATTACAAGATTTTCTAGAATTTATACACCTATTATAGTTATTTTAGCTATTTTACTTGTGTTAGTTCCTTTTATGTTTGGTGGAAGTTTAGAGATTTATAATGCTTTAGTATTTTTAGTAACAGCTTGTCCATGTGCTTTAGTTATTTCAGTTCCTTTAGGGTTCTTTTGTGGTGTTGGTAGAGCTAGTAAAGAGGGAATTTTAATTAAAGGTAGTGATGGAATAGATGGTTTGGCTAAGGTAGAGGCTTTAGTTTTAGATAAGACAGGGACGATTACAGAGGGTAAGTTTGAAGTTAGAGAAGTAGTAAGTGAGAATGTTTCAGAGTTACTTCGTATGGCGGCTTGCTGTGAATATTATTCAAATCATCCGATTGCAAATTCGATAGTTGAAGCTTATGATGGTAAAATTGATGAAAAAGAAATAAAAAATTATGAGGAAATTAGTGGTTATGGGGTTAGAGCTATAGTTTATGGAAAAGATGTTATTGTAGGCAGTGATAAGTTAATGGTTATGAATGGTATTGATATTCCTAAAGTAGATTCTTTTGGAACGATTGTTTTTGTTTCTTTAAATGGAAAATATTTAGGTTATATTGGCATTTATGATAAAGTGAAAGATTCAGCTTTGGATTTGGTTTCTTCGCTTAAGAAACTTGGAATTGAAAAAATTTTTATGTTATCTGGTGATAATGAGGATATTTGCAGAAAAGTTTGTGAAAAAGTGAATATAAGTGAGTATTATTCTAAATTACTTCCTACAGATAAGGTTATGAAGTTAAAAAAATTTAAAAAAAATTATTTTACAGCTTTTGTTGGTGATGGAATTAATGATGCTCCTGTCATTAAAGAAGCAGATTTAGGTATTTCAATGGGGGGTATTGGAAGTGACGCGGCAATGGAAGCTGCAGGTATAATAATTATGCACGATAATTTAAGTAAAATTCCTTTAGCAATAAAGATAGCTAGAGTGACTCAAAGAATAGTGAAATTTAATATTATATTTGCTTTAGTATTTAAGTTTTTAATGCTTATATTGGCATATTATGGTTTAGCTAGTATTTGGATGGCGGTATTTGCGGATGTTGGAGTGACATTACTTGCAGTACTTAATGCACTTAGAATAATGCGAAAGAAGATATAAAATTCAGAATTTTCTGGATTTTTTTGTTTTAAAAAAGGAATTTGGTTATTTTTGTCGTATGTTAATATATAGAGGTGAAAATATGGAAATGTTAAATGTAAAAAATTTAAGTAAAAAATATGTGAATGGGACTTATGAATTTTGGGCTTTAAATAATATTAATTTTAAAGTAAATAAAGGTGAATTTGTAGCAATTATTGGGCCAAGTGGATGTGGTAAAAGCACGCTTTTACATTTATTAGCAGGATTAGATAGTCCAAGTAGTGGCAGTGTTTATATTAATAATCAAAATATTTATGAATTTTCAGATAAGGAGTTAATTGTATTTAGAAGAAAATATATCGGAGTTATTTATCAGTTTTATAATTTGGTTCCAGTTTTGAGTGTTAAGGAAAATATTTTGCTTCCAGCTTTATTTGATGGAAGAAAGGTAGATGATAAAAGAATTCATGATTTGATTAAAAGTTTAGGTCTTACAAATAAAGAGGATATGTTTCCTAATGATTTATCTGGTGGTCAGCAACAGAGGGTGGCTATTGGCAGAGCTTTAATAAATAAACCTAAGATTTTATTTTGTGATGAGCCAACTGGTAATTTAGATAGTAAAAATACGAATTATGTGATGAAGTTATTAAGGTTTTGTAATAAAAGGTTTAAACAGACTATTATAATGGTGACACACGATTTATCTTTGGCTAAAAAGGCTGATAGGGTTATTGAAATGTGTGATGGAATGATTATAAAGGATGAGTACAGTGATAGGCCTAAGCATTAGATATTTTAAAAAAAATAAAAAACAGAGTTTAACTATTATTATTGCAGTAGGGCTTGCTAGTATTTTATTTTTTAGTGTTGGTATTTTATTTTCTTCTTTTAGAGAGTATTTAATAGATAAGGTTATAGAGAATAATGATTATCATGTTAAAATTATTGGAGATGTTTCTTTTGAAAAAAATATGACTTCTTTAAAGGAAAATAATGGGGAATACTATATAAAATTTGATAATATTTATAAAAGCTATGAATATACAGAAAAATTATGTCATGTGAATAAATGTGAAAAGATAATTTATAATAATAAACTTTTTTCTTTGTATGGAATTGGTGATGATAATTATTTAGAGTTATTTATGAGTTTGATAATAGGTATTGTTACTATTTTATCTATTTCAGTTTTTTTTATTATATATAATGCTTTTCAAATGGCTTTTGTTAAGAAAAAAAAGGACATATTTTTGTTTTTATCATCTTTTGCGGATTGGAAGCAAATTTTTAAAATATTTTTATTTGAGGAAATTATTTGTGGTGTATTTGGTGTTTTAATTGGAGTTGTTTTGAGTGTTTTTTTGAATTTAGCTTTAATTAAAATAATTAATATAGTTTTATTTGAATTTTTAAACGGAAAGTTAGAGTTCAATATTTATATACCTTTTATTTTAATACCACTTATTTTTATAATGTTTATTGTTTTTTTATCTTCGGTTTTACCACTTTTAAAAATAAAAAAATATAATATTATAGATGTTTATAAAAAGGGTGATATTGATAGAGTTCATTATTTTCCTTTGAAAAATTTAGCTTTAGGTTTTGCTTTTACTAATTATGAAAGAGGTAAGAGAAAATATAGAAGTTTAATTTTATGTATATTTATTTTAATTGTTTTGTTTAATAGTTTTTTAAGTTTTATTAGTTATACAAAGATAATTTTTAATGAATATTTAAATTTACCTAAGTATGATGTATCTTTAAATGTGAGTGAGTATGATTATGAAAAATTATTAGATTTTAGTAATTATTTAAAAGCGGATAAGACGAATATTTTTAAAACATGTATGCAGAAAGTAGAGATTCCTTTAAAAAATTATAATAAAGGTTATCAAAAAACAAGCAATTTAATTATTACTAATTTAGGGGGAAACAAGTTAGTTAATTTAGTCGATAATACAGTTTTAAAAGGTGATAAGATGTATAGAGAAAAATATATACCTTTTAAGAAAATTGAAAATTTAATGATTGGTGATTATCAAATTAATGTTTCACTGTCATCAAAGGTTTCTTTTGGATTTGAAAATATGCTTTTGGAGGGAAATTATATTTTAAATTTGAATAATAATGATTTTAATTTAGTTTGTCCGAAGTATGAAGGAAAAGCTTTTATAAGGACTAAGGAGACTGGCCTTGATAAGAAAATTGCAGAGTATGCTGAAAAAAATGATTTTTATGATTTAAGTTATATAAATGTGAAAAAGGGATATGAATTTATAAATAATGTTATTTTGGTTTTAAAATTATTTATGTTTATAAGTGTTTTTATTATTGGAATTATTGTAGTTATGGTTATTTTTAATATTGTATCAGCAAATATAAAGATTAGGAAAAAGGAATTTGCAACTTTAAAAAGTTTAGGATTTGAACATGTTAATTTAAGTTTGTTTTTGGAAAGTTTAATAATTTGTTTAAAAGGAGGCTTTTATGCTTTTCCATTTGTTTTACTAATTAATAGATATTTATTTAGTAATTTTGTTAACTTTTTTGATATTAAAGTTATGATTATGAATTATAAAGTCTTTTTAATAAGTATTTTGTTTATTTTTATATTAGTTTTAGTATGTATGTTTTATAGTCATAGATGTTTATATAAAAACAGTTTGATTAATAATATTAAAGATGATAAATTTTAAACTATGTGTCATATAATTATGATATAATTAAACAGAGGGTGATTATATGCGTGTAGTTATTAGTGCGGGTGGAACTGGTGGTCATATTTATCCAGCATTAGCTATTATTAATAAAATTAAGCAAAAGGAGCCTGATAGTGAGTTTTTATATATTGGAACGCACAATAGAATGGAAAAAGATATTGTTCCAAATAAGGGCATACCTTTTGAATCAATTGAGATGTATGGTTTTAGTAAGAAAATTTTTAAAAATTTTAAGACGGTTAGGTGTTTGTTTAAAGCGTTTAAAAGATGTGAGAAGTTGATAAAAGATTTTAATCCTGATGTTGTTATAGGAGTTGGCGGATATGTGACGGTTCCAGTGATTAAGAGTGCGAAAAAATTAGGTTATAAGACTTTTTTACATGAACAAAATGCACTTCCTGGTAAGTCTAATAAGTATTTGAGTAAATACTGTGATTTGATAGGAGTTTCTTTCGAAAGTTCTTTAAAATATTTTCCTAGGGGTAAAGCAGTTGTTACTGGTAATCCTTGTAGTGAAGATGCATTAAAAGTGGATAGTTTGGTTAAGTCTAGTTTGGGACTTTCTGATAATAAAAAGCTTGTTTTAATTGTGATGGGTTCTTTAGGTGCTTCTTTAGTAAGTAAGTTTTTAGAAAGTGAACTTTTGAAGTTTAAGGATAAAGATTATGAGGTTTTATTTGTGACTGGCAAAGGTTCTTATGATGAGGTTATGAGTCATAGTTATCCTAAGAATGTACATATTATTGCTTTTTATGAAGGTTTAACTAAAGTGATGAAGAAAACTGATTTGATGATATCGAGGGCTGGAGCTTCTACTTTAAGTGAAATTATTGCTTTAAAAGTGCCTAGTATTTTGGTGCCTTCACCTTATGTTGCTAATAATCATCAGTATTTGAATGCTTTGGATTTGGTTAATAATGAGGCAGCTTTGATGATTGAAGAAAAAGATTTAAAGGATGGAGTTTTGGTTTCTAAGGTAGATAGTTTGATTAATAATAATTTTAAGTTGAATAATATGAAAAAAAATTTAAAAAAGATGCAAGTTTTGAATAGTGCGGAAGTTATATATGAAAATTTGAAAAAAATAATTTTAGATGAGTAAATTTTTTCTTTAGAAAAATCGATAAACTAAAGATAATTAAAAACAGTAGAATAAAAAGGTGATTATGTGGCAAAAAAAAAGAAAAGAAAAATAAAAGTTAAAAATGTTTTATTAGTATTTATTATAACTATAGTTATCTTGTTTTGTTTGGCTCTTTTGACAGATGTGAAAATTAACAATATTGTTATAAAAGGCAATACGATTTATAGTGACTGGGAAATTATTGAAAAAGCTGGGTTAGAAGATTATCCTAGTAGTTTGAAAACTTTATCAAAAACAATTGAAAATAGGTTAGAAGATGATGATTATATACAAAGTGTTAATGTGAGAAGGCCTAGTTTGACAAAAGTTGTGATTGAAATTAAGGAAAATGTGCCTCTATTTTATTATTTGCCAGCTTCTAAGACGATTTTAGCAAATAATAAAGAGGTTACAGATAATTTTTCTGTTCCCACGGTGATTAATTATATTCCTGATAATATTTATAAGAAGTTTGTTTCAGCTATGAAAGATATTAATTATGATATAGTTAAGAGGATATCTGAGATAAAATATGATCCTAATGATGTTGATGATGGTAGGTTTTTATTATCGATGAATGATGGCAATCAGGTTTATTTAACGCTTAATAATTTTGATAAAATAGATGGTTATTTGGAAATTATTAAAGAATTTGATAATAAAAAGGGGATATTATATTTAGATTCTGGCGAATATTTTGAAGTTAAAGGGTAATTTTGCTTAAAAAAAATTAAATTGGGTTTACATTTTCTTTTAAGTAGGGTAAAATTATAGTATAATTAATGATAGACCGTAGGAGGATGATGTTATGAAGCATGTTTATGCGAGTATCGATTTTGGCAGTGATTCTGTTAAACTTGTCGTTTGCGAATTATACCAAAATCATTTAAATTTACTTGCAGCGACAACTATTCCTTCTAGAGGGATAAGAAATGGTTTAATTGTTGAGCCAGAGCTTGCGAAAAAATCAATAATGATGGCTTTAAAGAAAGTTAATGAAATGCTTGGAATTCCAATAAAAAAAGTAATTGCGAATATCCCTAATCATCGTGCGGAATACAAACTTATTAAAGGTATATGTAATGTAAGAGGAGATTTAATTGATGGAACGGATATGATTAATTCATATAAGGCTGGTATTAAGGCAAATTTGCGAACTAATGAAGAATTTGTTACAGTTGTTCCAATTGATTTTAAAATCAATGATAGTAGGGTTGTGAAAGATCCTAAGGGATTCCCTGGAAAAAAACTTTTGGGTAGAGCGATGATGGTGACAGTTCCTAAGAAAAATGTCTATTCTGTAGCTAGTATATTAGAAGGGATGGGAATTGAACTTGTAGATATTTCGACTTCTAGTATTGGTGATATGAATTGTTTTAGGAATGAAGCGTTGGAAAAAAGTGTGAGTGCGATTATAAATATTGGTGCAGATATTACAACAGTGTCTTTATATAATAAATGTATTCCTGTTAGCACGAAGATAATTGGTGCTGGAGGTAATGATATTGATCGTGATTTAGCTTATGCATATAAATTCGATTTGTCTGAAGCTAGGAAAGTTAAGGAAAAGTTTGCACTTGCACATACTAGGAATTCTAGTGTTCATGATATTTATGAGACAGTTAATAGTGATAATGTAAAGATTAAGATTAATCAAAAAGCAGTTTCTGAAGTAATTATGAGTCGCATTAATGAAATACTTACTTTGGCAAAAAATGAGTTAAAAGACTTAACAAATAAGCCAATTCAGTATATAATAGTTACTGGTGGTGTGAGCAATATGTTAGATTTTGAATATTGTTTACGCGATACTTTGCCTGTGGCTAGTAAAGGGGCAGTTAAATTAGTAGGTGTTAGAAATAATAAATATAGTACAGTTATTGGTAATATTATTTATTTTCTAAATACATTAAAATTAAAAGGAATGAATTATTCTATGCTTAGTGAAGATGAAATGGATGAGATTTCTTCACCTAAAGAAAATTCTAACGATGATACAATGCTAGGGAAGGTATTTGGATACTTTTTTGGCGAATAGGAGGAAATTAATATGATAGGAATTGAAATGGATCAACTTGCAAAAATAAAAGTAATAGGTGTTGGGGGCGGCGGCTGTAATGCGGTTAATAGAATGACAGAATCGGTTGAGGGAGTAGAATTTATAGTTGCTAATACGGATTCACAAGTTTTAAATAATTCGCTTGCTGAGCATAAAATTCAAATAGGAGCTGAGCTTACTCATGGGCTTGGAGCTGGAGCTAATCCTCAAATTGGTAAAGAGGCTGCTTTAGAGTCTAAAAGTGAATTAGAGGAAGCTTTAAAGGGTGCAGATATGGTATTTATCACCTGTGGTATGGGTGGTGGTACTGGTACTGGAGCAGCTCCTGTTATTGCGGATATTGCACAAAATTCTGGAGCTTTAACTATTGGTATTGTTACTAAACCATTTTCTTTTGAAGGTAAAAAAAGAATGGAACAAGCTTTAGCTGGTATTGAGGAATTAAAAAAACATGTGGATACTTTGATTGTAGTGCCAAATGATAGATTAAGAGAAATTATTGATAAGTCTACACCGCTTTTGGATTCGTTTAAAGAGGTTGATAATGTACTTAGAAGAGGAGTTCAATCTATTTCTGATTTGATTGCTTGTCCAGGATTAATTAATTTGGATTTTGCTGATGTTAAAACAGTAATGGAAAAACGTGGTAATGCTCTTATCGGTATAGGTGCAGGAGTTGGAGAGGACAGAGCTGTGGAAGCAGCTAATCAAGCAGTACTTTCTCCACTTTTGGAAACTAGTATTGATGGAGCTACAGATGCGATTATTAATGTTACTGGTGGACCTAATTTAACTTTATTTGAAGTAGAAGAAGCTGTTGAAGCAATTAGAAAATCGGCAAATACTGATATTAATACCATATTTGGTGCGGTTATTAATGAAAACTTTACTGATGAGCTTATTGTAACGGTTATTGCGACTGGCTTTGATCAACATAAAGAACAAGAAGATGAGGATGATATTCCTATTGTAGGATTAGATGATGAGGATACTGTTATACCAGCATTCTTGAGAAAAAGAGGAAATTATTAAAAAACTTACCTTTTGTGGTAAGTTTTTTTATAGTGTTTTATTTTGATTTATTTCTTTTATTAAAACTGGACTTTTTTTACAATATACAGAAATTCGGTTATTTGGATCATTTGAACTACCAAGATTTGTACATGTTGTTAAAATTATAATTTCATCATTTGGGTTTACTTCAGTATTTGTTTTAATTAAAGATGAATTTATGATGTTATTCATATCAATTAAAAATTGATTTTGGTCATCATAAGTTCCAAGTTGCTGGGTGGTTGGATTGTTAACAACACAAGCAATAACATCTAGGTTATATTCTTCGTTTTCAGTATATAGTTTTAATGATCCATCTGAGCCAATGGTTTGGTCATAAGCTTCTTGATTTTGGCAGATGTTTGCTAATTTGGTAAACATGGTACTGCCACCATTATTAAAGTTGTGACCCCAAATTCTTTGAACTTGACTGTCTTCATTTGTATTACAGTCAGTAAAGATAGTACCTAGGGAAGAAGCTTGATTATCGACAGAATGGTGTAAGTAGTAGTTCATTTCGTCTTGATTTTTGGTTTCAACGATAGGGTAGTATCCACCTTCAAAACAGCTTCCTTCAATGATGGCTGTAATTTTTTGATTTGTTTGTTTTAATTTTTCGAAGTTATATTTGTTTTGGGTTACTGTTACATAGTTTTCATCTAAGTTAATATTTTCGTTTGTATTATTATATTCTGGATTAATAGCCTCTTTGACAATTTCAGTTTGTTTTTGACTAGATATATTTGTTTCTATTATATTCATAAAGTTTGGAAAAAAGGTAAATCCCAAAATGCCAATCCCAGCGACGATGGCCGCTTTACTTAAAGAAGATATAATCATTTGTTTAAATTTATTTTCTCTTTGTAATTTCATAATATCACCAATTTTATTATACTATTTTTTGAAAAAAAAAGGAATTAAAAATAAAAAAAAGTATATTTATTATAGGGGCGACTTATTATTACAAAAAAAGAAGCAGTTTTATTATATAGTGGTTATAAGGTGATTGAATGAAAAAATATATATTTCCGGTTTCAATTTCATTAGTGTTGGGAATTTTTATGGCATATTTTATTATTAGACAGTATGAAGATATGCCGGCTTTGGCTGTATCATCAGAGGCTGAGA
The DNA here is from genome assembly GCA_944358415.1 of uncultured Bacilli bacterium. Taxonomy (GTDB): domain Bacteria; phylum Bacillota_I; class Bacilli_A; order RF39; family UBA660; genus Coprosoma. Next base: position 71,473 of record CALVRA010000005.1, read on the forward strand.
GTTTATATTATATTCAAAAAGGGGTTTATTTTGATTTGGATAGTATGAATGAAGGGATGAAAGATTTTTCACATTATATTTATAATACTGAGAATAATAGTTTTTATGTTTATATAGGAATTACTACTAGTAAGGAAAATGCTTTAAAAATTGTAGAATATTATAAGTCGCTTGGAGTTGAGACGGTAATTTCTGAAAAGATTACGGATAATAAGGAGTTTGTAAATATCTTAAGGCAGTATGATGAATTACTTTCAAAGACAGATGATAGTGAATCTATTAAAACAATTTGTAATCAAATTTTGGTAAAGTATGAGGAGTTGGTAAAATGAGTGTAAGAATGAAAGATGTACCGATTTTGGAAAGGCCAAGGGAGAGGCTTATTAATTATGGTGCAGAAAATTTAAGCGATGAGGAACTATTAGCTATTATTTTAAAAACTGGGTCAAAGAAAATGTCAGTTAAGGAACTTTCAGCTTTTATTTTGAGTAGTGTGGGAGGAATTAAAAATTTAAAAAATTTGAATTATCATAAATTAAAAATGATTGAGGGTATTGGCGAGGCCAAGGGGTGTACCTTAATGGCTTTGAGCGAAATAAGTAAAAGAATGAATAAAAAAATAACTTCCTTAAATGGAGTTAAGTTAAATAGTGCAGATAAGGTTTTTGAATTTTATAAAGATAAAATTAGTGGTGTTCAGGAACATGTTTATTGTATATATTTGGATGCTAGTAAAAGGGTTATTGAGGAAAAGTTACTTTTTATTGGAACAGCTAATTATAGCTTAATTCATCCGAGAGACATTTTTAAGGAAGCTTATTTGATTAATGCAACTTCTATCATTTGTGTGCATAACCATCCTAGTGGAAATGTAAAACCTAGTAATGATGATATAAATATGACACTTAGGATTAGAGAAGTTGGTTTGATTATGGGAATTAGACTTACAGATCATATTATTATAGGAGATGATAAGTACTATAGTTTTTTAGAAAATGGAAAAATATAGTTGGTTTTATTTTCAAAATGTATTATAATTTTAATGGGTGATGGCTATGTATAGAAGAAAATTTGATAGAAGATATTTATTTATATTAGCTGTTATAGCTATTGCTTTAGTTTTGGTAGTACTTGCATTTTCACTTCAAAAAGACCGTGATTTAAATCCTATAGAGAAAGTAGCTAAGGATACAATGACGGTGGTTATTAAAGTTGTAAGTATGCCATTTAACTTTGTCCATGATAGTATAGAGGCTATTGCTGAGAAAGATAATATTTATGAAAAATATAAAGAATTAAAAAATAAAGAGGAGCAAATAGATTCAGTGATTTCTCAGAATGATAATTTAAAAAGTGAAGTAGATAAGTTAAAAGAAACTTTGGAACTGAATACAGTTTTAAGTGATAAAGTGTTTTTAAATGCGACAGTAGTTACTCGTAATATTGGTTATTGGTATGAAGAAATAACGATTGATAAAGGTAAGAAAAATGGAATTGAGAAAGATATGGCTGTTGTTACTCCAAAGGGATTAATTGGTAAGGTGACAAAGGTTAGTAATTATTCTAGTACTGTAGAGTTACTTTCAAATGATCATATGAGTGATAAGATAAGTGTGAAGATTAAAACTAAAGATGATTATGTATATGGGCTTATATCAACGTATGATTCTAAAACTAATACTTATACAGTAGAAGGTATTAGCGAAAATGAGGAGATTTTGGAAGGGGCAGATGTAGTGACAACTGGTATGGGAACTGTTTTTCCAAGTGGCCTTATGATTGGTAAAGTAAAAAAGGTAACGACGGATAATTTTGATTTATCTAAGGTAGTTCAGGTAGAGGCGGCAGTTGATTTTGATGATTTGGATTATGTGACAGTTTTAAAAAGGGTGAGCAAATAATGAATATAATAGTAATAATCATTTCTTTTTTACTTGAAGGAGTGGTATCTAATTTTGTTCGTTTGGATGGTTATTTATTACCTTTATTTACACTTATTTCTTTAGTTATGATATGTCCTTTTGTTTCAGAATCTTCAAAGTATTATTTGTATGCTTTTTTCTCTGGTTTTGCTTATGATTTATTTTATACAGAAACAATTATTTTTCATGCGATTATTTTTTCTTTTATGGCGGTTATTATAAGAAGATTAAATACAGTTTTAAGTGATAATTTTATTAATATTTTGATTACATTAGTTTTGAGTATTGTATTTTATAGAGTAATTACTTATGGATTTTTATCTTTTATAGGAGCTGTATCATTTGAATTTAGAGCTTTAGGTTTTAGTATTTTAAAGTCGCTTTTTTTGAATTTGATTTATGGTATGATTTTATTTTTAATAATGACGAGGTTTCTTATGAAAAGGGATTATCGGTTAAAAAGTTGGTGATATTTTCTAGTTTTAAACTTCTGGATGCTTTAATTAAGATTAAAGTATCTTTTATTTGTTTATTTTTTAGATAATTGATAGTTTGTTTATGGTTTTTAAAACAAAGAGCGTTTGGGTAATTTATTTTAGTTATTTGATTTCCTATTAAAATAACTTTTTTATTATTTATTTGGTCTAGGAGATTGGGTATTTGTTCATGGATTTGGTTAGAGTATGAGCCTAATTCATTAATATCACCTAAAATTAAAAGTTTTTTTTTCTTTTCATTTTTTAAGGCGTTTAGAACACCTTTTAAAGACTCTAATGAGGAATTATAACAGTCATTTATAACTATGTTTGTATTATGGTTTATGATATTCATGCGCATGTTATAGCTTTGGTATGTTTGTAATGATTTTGTTATATTATCTATATCTATATTTAGATATAGTGCGATATGAATGGCAATTAAGACATCATTAATGAGGTGTTTAGGAAGGTTAACTTTTATTTTATATGTTTTGTTTTTAATTTTTATTTTGAAAGATGATTTGCTTAAAGATGACTTTAAGTCAAAAGCAATTAAATTATTATTTTGATTAAAGCCACTTTTATAAGCGATTTGATTTTTTAAAAGAGGGTCATCTCCATTTACAAATAATGGACCTTTTAATCCTTCTTTTATTTCGAGTTTGGCTTTTAGGATATTTTCTTTTGATTTTAAGTTACCAATATGTGAAGATCCGATGTTGGTGATGACAGCAATATCAGGAGAAGTTATTTTTGATAGATATTTGATTTCATTTAAGTGATTCATTCCCATTTCAATTATAGCAATTTGATGATTTTGATTTAAGTTAAGTAAGGTTAGAGGGACACCGATATGGTTGTTAAAATTTTTTTCACTTTGAAGACAGTTATATTTTGTTTTTAATATGGTATATAAAAGACATCTAGTAGTAGTTTTGCCGACACTACCGGTGATGGCAATTATTTTAGGGTTATATTTTTTTCTGATGTATGAGCCTATTTGTCCAAGAGCTTTAATAGGGTTTTGAACTAAGATAGTTGGTACATTTATATTTATTTTTTTATTTATAATTATTAAAGAAGCACCATTTTTTATAGCATCTTTGATGTAACTATGACTATTTTTATTTAAGGCGATGAAGCAGTCATTTTTTTTAATATCTTTACTATTTATTTTAAAGTTATTTATGTTTAAATTTAAGTTTATTTTGTTTATTAAACTTCCTTTAGTTATATTTAAAATTTTTAATATATTCATGTAAATCACCTAGATTAATATATGTGATTTGTTCTAAAATGTGAGTTTAAATAATAGACTATTATAGGTGATTTTATGGCAAAAAAAGTAGTAAAAAAGGCAAGTTTTTTAAGTAAATGTTTTAGTAAATTTTTAGTATGTGTGATTTTACTTTTAGGTATTTTAATTGCACTTAAGTCTTCGCCTAGTCTTAGAGAAGGTTTATATAAGTATGTTTTTAAGGATAATTTTAGTTTTGCGAAGGTTAATGCGGTGTATGAGAAGTTATTTGGTTCTTCTTTGCCATTAACTAATGTAGAAAATACGGCGATGGTTTCTTCTTTAAAGATGGAGTATGAAGATAAAAGGGATTATAAGGATGGGGTAGAGCTTACAGTAAGTAATGGTTATGTAATTCCGGTGATTAAAAGTGGTATTGTGGTTTTTGCTGGTGAGAAAGAAGGGTATGGTAATACGGTAGTTGTTCAGCAAGGTGATGGAATAGAGGTGTGGTATGCGAATATTAAAGAGATTAAGGTTAGTATGTATGATTATTTAAAAAGTGGAGATATTTTAGGTGAGAGTAATGGGACTAAAATATATTTAGTATTTACTAAAGAAGGGGAGATTTTAGATTATAACAAATATATTTAAAATTCATCTTTTTTATTATATTTGTGCATTTATTAGTGTTATTACTGGTCATTTTAAAGGATTTTTATGTTTTAGTTTAATTATTATAGTTCATGAGTTTGGACATATTTTAATGGGGTGGCTTTTTAAATGGAAGATTGAAAAAGTAATTATACTTCCTTTTGGGGCAGTGACAATTTTTCATGAGGATTTGAATAGGAAAATTAAAGAAGAGTTTTGGATTGTAATTATGGGTCCAATATTTCAAATAGTATTTACTTTTATAGTTTATTATTTTTCTTTGAATGATGATTTTCTTTATTATAGTTTGGTTATTTTGTTTTTTAATTTATTGCCTATTTTTCCTTTAGATGGTTCAAAATTATTTAATTTATTTTTAAATAAGTTTATTAGTTTTAAAAGAAGTCATTTGGTTTTAATATGGGTTTCTATTTTAAGTATTTTATTTTTAATTTTTAAGGTAGAGGTTAGTTTGATTTTTACTTTGATTATTTTGTTTTTAAGTGTTAGAATTTTGAAAGAAATAAAGGATCATAATAGTATATTTAATAGATTTCTATTAGAAAGGTATTTGAATGAATATCATTTTTTAAAAGTTAAAAAAATTCATTCGATGAGGTTAGAGAAGATGATGAGAGATTATAATCATTTGTTTTATGATGGAAATAAGTATGTTTCTGAACGGTTTATGCTTAAAAAAAGGTTGTCAATAACTTGGGAAAATGTCCCGAAAAAAAGTAAACATTAACGGGAAAATATTTCCGAAATTTAAGCATACA
>CALVRA010000006.1 GCA_944358415.1 uncultured Bacilli bacterium
AAAAATATGCTTAAAGAAAATATGGATATTCAAACTATTTCTAGATTAACAAATCTAACTGAAACAGATATTCAAAAGATTAGAAGCACTGAGTGAAATTAGTGCTTTTAAAATATATTATTTTCATTAAATTTGGTATTAATTGTATTTGATTTTGTAAAGTATTGTTAAATTTATTTGGTTATTTTTGTTTTTAAAGGAAAAAATGATATAATTGATATGTAATAATGGAGAGGATAAAATGGCGAAGAAGAAGTCAAGAAAGCAAAAGAAAGAAGCTCCATCTTATAGTATAGAGCTTAAAGGAATTTTACTTATATTAATTATGATTATTGGATGCTGTCCATTTGGGGTAACGGCTGACATTATTAAAGGGTTTGCCGGTTTTATTGCTGGTGGCTGGTATATTTTGCCGCTTATTGCTACTGGAGCAGCTGGTATATATATGATGGTTAAAAGAGAAAAACCTGATTTTTTAACTTCAAGATTAGTAGGACTTTATATTTTGGTTGTTGGGGTACTTATTTTATCACATACAGAATATATTAAAGCTATGGGCAATAATAATATTTCGGCATGGGAGATTATTATTGCAACAGTTGATAATTTAATGGCATTTGTCAATCATACAGCTGATATTCAAGGCGGAGGTATGCTTGGAGCTATTTTTTCTGTTATTGGGGTGAAACTACTTACTTTAGAGGGAACTAGGGTGGTTTGTTTTGCTTTGATTGTCTGTGGTTTAATTATGTTTACTGGTATATCTATTTATGATGCAGTACGTGGGGTTAAAGATAAAGTTAAGCAAGCTAAAGAAGTTAAAATAAATAAAAAAGCCGAAAAAGCGGCTAAAGAGGCAGAAGAAGAGTTTGAAAATGAGGATAAGAAAGTTGTCATTTCATCAATAGATGAACTTCCGAAGGAGCCAGTTAAAGAAGAGCAAACAGAGCCTAAGGAAGTGCATATTGATAGTTCAGGTTATAATAAACCACCAATTGGACTTTTATTAAAGCCAAAGATAAAAAAAGAAGCTATTAAGGCAAATCAGGATTCAATCAAGTTTAATGTTACTGAACTTGAGAAAGTTATTAAAGATTTTGGCGTTGAGGGTAAGGTTGTGGCGGCTAATATTGGGCCATCAGTTACTCAGTATGAACTTGAGATTAAGTCTGGTACTAGACTTTCTAAGATAACAGCTTTGAATAAGGAAATTGCTTTAGAGCTTGGGGCTAGAGATGTGCGTATACAAGCGCCAATTCCTGGCAAAAAAACAGTTGGTATTGAACTACCTAATAAATCAATTATGCCGGTTTCTATTAGAGAAATTTTGGAGGCAGTTCCTAAGAGTAAGGATGATTCTAAATTATTAGTGGCTTTAGGTAAAAGTATTATGGGTGATTCAGTTTGGTGTGAGATTGATAAGACACCACATTTACTTGTGGCTGGTTCTACTGGTAGTGGTAAATCAGTTTGTATTAATAGTATGATTACATCTATTTTGATGAGGACTAAGCCAGATGAAGTAAAGCTTGTATTAGTAGATCCTAAAAAAGTCGAACTTTCAATGTATAATGGAGTTCCACATTTACTTACTCCAGTGGTTACTGATCCTAAAAAAGCTAATATTGTTTTACAAAAGATTGTTAAAATAATGGAAGATAGATATGATTTGTTTGAAGGAAGTAAGACTAAAAATATTGCAGGTTATAATGCTTATGTAGATAAAAAAAATGAGAGTTTAAAAGATGATGAGAAGATAAATAGGCTTTCTTATATTGTTGTTATAATAGACGAGCTTGCAGATTTGATGCTTGTTGCAGCTAAAGAGGTTGAAGATTCGATTATGCGAATTACTCAAATGGCCAGAGCAGCTGGTATTCATTTGATTGTGGCTACGCAAAGACCTAGTACAGATGTTATTACTGGTGTTGTTAAAGCTAATATTCCATCACGTATTTCATTTGCGGTATCTTCTAGTATTGATTCTAGAACTATACTTGATATGAGTGGGGCTGAGAAGTTGCTTGGTAAAGGTGATATGTTATTTTTGCCGCAAGGTGAGAGTATTCCGACACGTGTTCAAGGAACTTTTGTCAGTGATGATGAGATTAAAGCTGTTGTCGATTATACTATTTCTCAGCAAAAAGCAATGTATGATACCTCCTTAACTATATCAGATGAAGATAGAGGGGCGACTACAATGGTGGAAGATGATGATTATGATGAACCTCTTTATAATGAAATTAGGGAATTTGTTATTACTCAAGGTAAAGCAAGTGCATCACTTTTACAAAGACGGTTTAGACTTGGATATAATAGGGCAGCTAGATGTATAGATTTACTTGAAGAAAGAGGTATTGTTGGACCAGCTAATGGATCTAAGCCAAGAGAAGTATTAGTTAAGCTAGAGAAGAAGGATGAATAGTCCTTCTTTTTATGTCTAGTTTTGACGAAGTTATTTTTTTATGATGGTAAAAGTGCTAAAGTATGGTTGGTGATGATATGCTAGAGATAGATATGACTTCGAAGTATGGTATTTTGTTTGTAAGGTTATTTGGTGAAGTATCTAGAAAAACAAGAAAAAAGTTAAATGATGAGGCCGGAGCTTTAATTAAGAAAGCCGGAATTTTAAATGTTGTGTTTAATTTAGAAAATGTAAGTTTTATGGATGAAAGTGGTTTTAAAACATTAGTTAAATATTACAATTTATGTAATAAAAATAATGGCATTAGTTTTATCTGTTTAAGTAAGAATCGTTTTAATTTTGATTTTACTAGTTTTAATATGGTACCTGATGAATTATCAGCTCATTATTTAATTAATGTTTAAGGGGGAGATTATGGATGAAATAAAAGATGTGATTTTAAATAACAGCAATTTAATTTATAGTATTGCTAGTAAATTTAAAGGTCATGATATGGATGATTTATTTCAGGTAGGATGTATTGGAATGATTGAAGCTTATAAGCATTTTGATAAGAGTAAGAATGTAAAATTTACTACTTATGCTTATTCTTTTATTTTAGGAAAAATTTCGGAATATGTGAGAGAAAATCATAATGTCCGTGTTAGTAAGGATGTACAGAGGATGAAAAAGAAAATTTTGAGGGTTAAGGAAGCTTTAGCTCAGGAATTAATGAGAGAACCAACTAATTTTGAGGTTAGTGAATATTTAGATATTTCGCTTAATAATTTAGAGCTTATTATGGGGTATGGTGGTGACGGTGTTAGTTTGGATGAGGTTTATTTTGATGATTTATCACTTTATGATGTGACTGGAGATAAGACGATAGATTATAATAGTTTGACTTTTTTAAAAGATGAGATAAATAAATTAAAGGAGCCTGAGCGTTCAATTATGATTAAGAGATATTTTGAGGATATGACGCAATGTGATACAGCTCATGATTTAGGTTTAAGTCAGGTTGAGGTATCTAGAAAAGAGAAAAAAGTTTTAGTTAAGCTTCGTCAGATGTGATTGACAATCATAATCTATTACACTATAATTAATGATAGGTGATGGTATGAGAAAAGGGTTTACTTTGGCGGAGTTACTTGGAGTTATTGTTATTTTAGGATTAATTGCAATGATTGCAATTCCGACTATTAATAGTGCTTTAAATTCATCAAGGGATAAGGCTTATGATGAACAAATTAGAACTATTGAAGAAGCTTCGAGGACATATATGTCTAAAAATTCATTAAAATTACCGAATATGACTGAAGGAAGTACGTGCTGTTTGGGGATTGAGGTTTTAAAAGAAGCTGGTTTACTCCAAGCTGATGATATAAAAAATCCTAAATATCAAAAAAATAGTACGGAAGATGATGAAAAATTTGAAAATTTTAATGGGTCAGTAATCATTACCTTTGAAAATAATAAATACAATTATGAGTATGTGAACGATAATACATGCACTCCTTGTTAGGGTGCATTTTTTGTATAGAAAGAAGTTTTTGGTTCATAATAGTTTTAGGAGGAATTTGTTATGAAACAAAGTTATCAAGATATTGTTAGTAAAAATAGTCCTAAGGAAAATGTGTTTATGAATGCAGTAGTGGCATTTATTTCAGGTGGTTTAATGGGAATAATAGCTCAATATTTAATTGATGGTTATAGTGCTTTGCTTGATATTTCTACTAAGGAGGCTACAGTGTGTATGCTTGTAACACTTATATTTTTAAGCTGTTTGTTTACTTCTTTAGGCTTTTTTGATAAATGGGTTAATTTTTGTAAATGCGGATTAATTATACCGATTACTGGTTTTGCGCATGCGACGATGAGTGCGGCTTTAGAGTATAGAAAAGAAGGTTTAGTTACAGGTATTGGTATGAATATGCTTAAACTTTCTGGGGCAGTGATTATTTTTGGAGTTGTCAGCAGTTTTGTGTTTAGTTTGATTAGGATGGTGGTGGGACTTATATGACATTTAAATTTAATAATGTTTATATATATTCTACATCTACGGTGACAGGACCTTATGAAGGAAATGGACCACTAGGTAAATTTTTTGATTTATGTCATAAAGATTTATATTTTGGAAAGAGGAACTGGGAAGAGGCAGAAGAGTGTTTAATTAAAGAAAGTGTTAATATTTTGGCTAAAAAAGGTGATTTTAATTTAGAAGATGTGGATGTTTTTATTGGTGGTGATTTACTTAATCAGATCGCTCCTTCTAATTATGCGATGAGTAATTTTGATAAGAGTTTTATTGGGATATATGCGGCATGTGCGACATCGACTTTAGGACTTATTTTAGGAGGGAGTTTGATTGAAAGTGGTTTTGTAAAAAAAGCTGTAACTTTTACTTCTTCACATAATATGTCAGCGGAGAAACAATATCGTTATCCGACTGAATATGGTGGTCCAAAACCTAAAACAACGACCTTTACTTCTACTGGGGCAGCCTCATGTTTACTTATGAGTAGTGGTGATATTAAGCTTGAAAGTGGAACAATTGGAGTGGCTACCGATTCTATGATAAAAGATGTTTTTAATATGGGGGCAGTGATGGCTAAGGCAGCTGCTGATACAATAGTTAAACATTTAAAGGATACTGGAAGAAATATTGATTATTATGATTTGGTTTTGACTGGTGATCTAGGAATTTATGGTAAGAAGATTTTAAAGGAGTATATGTTTACAGAATATGGGATTAAACTAAAAAAATATAATGATACGGGGGTTATGCTTTATGATAGAAAAGAGCAACCTGTTTATGCAGGAGCTTCTGGTCCAGCGTGTGCACCTTTAGTTACTTATAGTTATATATTTGATGAGATGCGAAAAGGAAAATATAAAAAAGTATTATTGGCAGCAACTGGGGCACTTATGAGTCCTACAATGGTTAATCATAAACTTAGTATTCCAGCTATTTGTCATGCAGTTAGTTTGGAGGCGATGATATGATATATTTAAATGCTTTTATATTTGCAGGGATAGTATGCGCTTTAGGACAAATTATTTTAGATACGACTAAATTAACACCTGGTCATATTACGGTTATATTTGTGGTTGTTGGAGCTTTTCTGGATGTTTTTAATATATATGATAGACTTGTTTTGTGGGCAGGTGGTGGTGCACTTGTACCAATTACAAGTTTTGGTCATAATTTAATTCATGGGGCAATTCATGGATATAATACAGAAGGGGTTTTAGGACTTTTTAGCGGAACTTTAGATTTGACGGCGGCTGGTATTAGTGCGGCTATTATCTTTGCCTTTTTTATGTCACTTATTTTTGAACCGAGAGATTAGATGTCTAGTAAGAGCTAGATGTTTTTTCTTGACAAACTTTTGTTCGTTTAGTAGAATGTTTATAGTGATTAAAAGTGTTGACAGTAATGATATAATAATTTTGGATGTGATGAAAATGTTTGTTGTTGGTTATAAGGCTTTTAATAAGGATTTGACTAATAGATATGGTGATAAATTTGAGGTTGGTAAGAGTTACTGTGTTTTAGGAGATATTAAGTGGGGGAATGACGGTAATGGCTTTCATTTGTGCATTAATATTGAGGATTGTTTTAGATATTTTGATTCTAAGGAGTCGGTAATTGCAGAAGTTATTGGCTTTGGAGAATTAAAAAAATATGATGATGAGTATTATGGATATTATGATATGTATGTTTGTGAAAAGTTAAAAGTTGTAAGGCTTGTTTCTAGAGAAGAGATATTTAGTATGGTTAAGAATTTTTCAGAAGATAGGCTTTATAGATTTGTTCAAACTTATGATATGACTGATGAGGAAAGTGCGAAGGTAGAGGCGGCATCTAAGGGTAAACAAAAGGTTTTGAAAGCGATTAGATTTTATCATTATGGTGATAAAGATGTATATAAGGAGGATTATTAATGGATGAGATTATTATAAAAGGGGCGAGGGAAAATAATTTAAAAAATATTAATATTACTTTACCTAAGAATAAATTAATTGTGATGACAGGAGTTTCTGGAAGTGGTAAAAGTAGTTTAGCTTTTGATACGATTTATGCGGAAGGTCAAAGAAGATATATTGAGAGTTTGAGTGCTTATGCAAGGCAGTTTTTAGGTGGGTCTGAAAAGCCTGATGTCGATAGTATTGATGGGCTTTCACCGGCGATTAGTATTGATCAAAAAACGACTAATAAAAATCCGCGTAGTACGGTTGGAACAGTTACAGAAATTTATGATTATTTAAGGCTTTTGTTTGCGCGTATTGGAGTACCATACTGCCCTAAACATCATATTCCAATTAGTAGTCAAAGTATTGAAGAGATGTGTAATGATGTGATGAAGCTTCCTGAGAGAACAAAAATTAGAGTTTTAGGACCAGCTGTTTCTTTAGAAAAAGGGACGCATAAGGATTTACTTTTAGACTTAAGAAAAGATGGATATGTAAGAGTTATTATTGATGGGAAAGAGTATGATTTATCAGAGGATATTGATTTAGAAAAAAATAAAAAACATACAATTGAGGTTGTTGTTGATAGATTAGTTATTAAGCCAGATATTAGAAGTAGGCTTTATGAGAGTATGGAAGTAGCTTCAAAGATTGGCCATGGTAAGTTATTAATAGATGTTATAGGTGGGGAAAAGATGTTGATGAGTGAGACATATGCTTGTCCAGAGTGTGATTTTTCTTTACCTGAACTTGAACCTAGAATGTTTTCATTTAATGCACCTTGGGGAGCTTGCCCGGAGTGTAAGGGACTTGGAGTTAAGTATAAGATAGATGAGGATTTGATTATTCCAGATAAAAGTTTAAGTATTAATGAGGGGGCTATTTCGGCTATTAATACTTCTGATGAGAGCAATATTACTTATACTAATTTGGAAACAGCGTGCAGGCATCACTCTATTGATATGGATAAACCGGTTCGTGATTTATCTAGAGATGAACTTGATATTGTTTTATATGGTTCACCTGATTTGCTTACTTTTAATTATGTTTCTAAAAGTGGTAATAAGAGAACGACTAAGGGTTATTTTGAGGGTATTATTACTAATTTAGAAAGACGTTATATGGAGACTAAGAGTACTTGGATTAGGGCTTGGATAGAAAATTATATGACGGAGCTTAAGTGTCCAAAATGTCATGGAGCAAGGCTTAATGATGATGTTTTGTCAGTTTTAATAGGTAGCAAGAATATTTATGAAGTGACACAACTTAGTATTAAGGATTTATATTCATTTTTAAGTGATTTGAAACTTACTAAAGAACAAAAGGAAATATCTGAGCTTATTATTAAGGAAATTAGTTCTAGGCTTTCATTTTTGATTAATGTTGGACTTGAGTATTTAACTTTAGATAGAGAGGCGAAGACTTTATCTGGTGGTGAGGCTCAAAGAATTAGATTAGCTACGCAAATTGGTTCACAGCTTACAGGTGTTTTATATGTTTTAGATGAACCTAGTATTGGTCTTCATCAAAGGGATAATCAAAGATTAATTAATTCTCTTTTGAAGATGCGTGATTTGGGTAATACACTTATTGTGGTTGAGCACGATACTGATACGATGCTTGAGGCGGATTATTTAGTAGATATTGGTCCGGCTGCTGGTGTTCATGGTGGTGAGGTTGTAGCTGCAGGTACACCTAAAGAGGTTATGGCTAATCCAAACAGTTTGACTGGTAAGTATTTGACTGGTGAGATGAAAATTGAGGTACCTTCAAAAAGAAGGAAGGGAAATAAGAAATATTTAGAAATAGTGGGAGCTAAAGAGAATAATTTAAAAAATATTAAGGTTAAGTTTCCACTTGGTAAGTTTATTTGTGTGACTGGGGTATCTGGAAGTGGTAAAAGTACTTTAGTTAATGAGATTTTATACAAGGTTGTTTCTAATAATTTGTATAAGTCTAAGGAAAAACCTGGGGCTTATAAATCAGTTAAAGGACTTGAGAATATTGATAAGGTTATAGATATTTCTCAGGCACCGATTGGAAGAACACCTCGTAGTAATCCAGCTACTTATACATCTGTTTTTGATGATATTCGTGATGTTTTTGCAGAAACTAAAGAGGCAAAAATGAGAGGTTATGATAAAGGAAGATTTTCATTTAATGTTAAAGGTGGAAGATGTGAAGCGTGCTGGGGTGATGGTGTTAAGAAAATCGAGATGCATTTTTTACCTGATGTTTATGTACCTTGTGAGGTTTGTCATGGAACACGTTATAATAGCGAAACTTTACAGATTAAATACAAGGGTAAGAATATTTATGAAGTTTTAGAGATGACAGTTGAAGAGGCTTTAAAGTTTTTTGAAAATGTTCCAAAAATTAAGAATAAATTACAAATGCTTTCTGATGTTGGACTTTCTTATATAAAACTTGGTCAAAGCGCACCAACACTGTCTGGTGGTGAGGCAGCTAGAATTAAGCTTGCAAAAGAGCTGCAAAAGAAGCCTACAGGTAAGAGTTTGTTTATTTTAGATGAACCAACTACTGGACTTCATTCTGATGATATTAAGAAGTTACTTGTTATTTTAAATAGGATAGTTGATAATGGAGATACAGTTTTGGTTATTGAACACAATTTAGATGTTATTAAGCAAGCTGATTATATTATTGATTTGGGTCCAGAAGGCGGCGATGGTGGCGGTGAGATTGTTGTTATTGGAACACCTGAGGAAGTTGCTTTATGTGAGAAAAGTTATACTGGTAAGTTTTTAAAACCTTATTTGACTATAGATTAATTTCTATAGTTTTTTTGTGATTTTTAAAGGAAAATTTCTAAAAAAATCGTATGTTTATATATAGAGGTGAAAATTATGAATTACTATGATGAAATAAAAGGTGTTTATGGTATTGATATGTCTGTTAGCACTATGGAAGATTTATTAGATTTGGATATTAACTATTATATGAGGGTTAATTTTACCTCATTAATGAAACTTGTAGATGCAATTGGTGGGGTAGATGTTGAAAGTGATTATAGTTTTAGAGCTATTAGTGGTGAGAGATTTGTAAAAGGAATTAATCATTTAAATGGTAAACAAGCTTTAGCATTTTCACGTGAGCGTAAAGCTTTTAGTGATGGTGATCGTCAGCGTGGAAAGAACCAACAAAAAGTTATAATAGCTATTTTAAATAAGACTTTAAGTTCTACTACATTAATTACTAAATATACGGACATTTTAGATTCTTTAGGTGGTAGTTTTCAAACAAATATGCCAACAAGTAAAATTTATAATTTGGTTAATATGCAGTTAGATAAAATGCCAACTTGGACTTTTGAATCTATTAGTGTTAATGGAAAGGGTAGTAATGATTTCACTTATACGTATCCTAATCAGAAGTTATATGTTATGGTTCCTGATATGAATACAGTAAATGAGGCTATCAATAAAATAGATGCAGTAGAGAAGGAAAAGTGATTAAATAATGAAAAATATTCTTAAATGTTTTTGGAATATTTTTTCTTGTACAATAAGAAAGTCATACTTTTTTAATAAAGTTTGTAAAAAGTTATTTACAAATATAACTGTTCGTGATATATTTAGCTAAACAAAAATTAGAAAGTGATGGCATGAATATTTTTAAAGGCTATGTATTTAGGTTTTATCTAACAAAAGAGTGAGAAGAGTTAATTAATAAAATTATAGAATGTACAAGGTTTATATATAAATTTTGAAAAATAAATATATAGTAGTGTGGTTACCACACGAAACTGGTTTATGGAAGAGTTTTAGATTCCTATGAAGTATAAATAGTTTACCGTGAGGTAAGCTAATGTCAAATTTATTTGACATTTTGTTCAAAAATAGTATTATAAAAGTGTGGTGATTTATGATGATAAATTGGGATAAAATGCTTGAGAAAGAGCTTAAGATTGCTACTGAAATTAGTAAGAGAAAATATATTGTTACATATGATGAAAAATTTATAAATAATTTAAAAAGATATCAAAAGATTTTATCATTATATATGGATAATAAGTCTTATATTAGAATGAAATTATTATTTGATAAATTAATTTTAATTTTGGATGATTCAGGTAAAGTAATTATGAATTTTGAAACAAAAACTAAAATATTAGATAGTGTGGTTGAATTTATGAACCAGTTTTCAATATTTGATTTATCAAAAGATTTTTTATCAGATTCAGTATATGATAATTTAAAAGATTTTTTAAGTTATTGTGATAATGATGAGAATAAAATACGATTGTTAATAGAAAAAATTTGTAACTGTGACGATTGTCCTAATAGGGGAATTATGCTTTTTGTTTTAGGAAATTGCTTAGATGAAATTGTTTATGGAAATGGTCGTTGGGCTGTTAAATCTGATTTTTGTGATAATAATTTTAATGATTCTTTCGAACCTTTTATTATGGATGTACCAAAAAAATATAGAAAGACATATCAGGAAAAGCGTATTTCAAGAGAAGTATTTGCAGAAAGGGTATCCGAGAATGCAAGAATCCAATTTGAAACAATTAGAAGGCTTCAAATATAGTATAGTGTAATTTGTTATAGATAATAAATATTGGTTTTTATGTGATAAATTTTATAATTTTAATTATTTATCAATTAAGTAAAGTGTTTGTTAAAAGAAGATAATTTAAAAGCTAAAATTTATGTATAAAATAATAATTCTTTTAAATTATATTTAAGTGATGTTGGTTTTAAATTACTTAAAGTATCAATGAGTGATATTTTGCAAGATAATATTTCATTTTATAATGGTGTGATTGTAGAAAAGCATGTTGCAAGCCAATTTGTATGTTAGTGGCTTTGATTTATTTTATTATCAAAATAATATTTCGAAAATTGATTTTTTACTTTATACAAAAGATGGAATTATTACAGCATAAGTAAAGGCAAGTGATAATGTTCGTTCTAAAAGTTTAAGTGTTTATTTTGAAAAATATAAACCAAAATATATGATTAGAAAATGATAAAACTATGATAAAGTCAGTGTCTCTTTATGCGGTATTTTGTATAGAAAATGATTTTTAAACAATTATACAGTTTTGTGTAGTTGTTTTTTATTTAACCTTGTATGGTTAAACGATATGCGTTTAATATTGTTAAACTTAATATAAGGTGAGGCTTGTGAAGTTAAGCGAAGCAATGTCAAAAAAATTACTGAAAATTTGTGATGAATGGAATATTTCAATAAATAAACTAGCAACTACTTGCTTACTTACACAAAGCACGGTTCAAAATATTATTGAATGTAATTCATCTAATCCAAAATTACTTACTATTGTTAGGATATGTGATGGACTGGGTATGACCTTAGAGGAATTTTTTTCTGATGAGTTATTTGTAAATATTGATAGGGAAGATTAAAAATATTTACTTTTAATAATTTAACCTTATGCGGTTAAGCCATTTTAAAATGTTTTTTTATAATTAATATGTAAGATAGAAATAGGATGGGTATTTATGAAAGAAAAATTAAAAAGTAGAATATTTATATTTGTATTAGGAGGGTTAATATTTAGTTCAGTGAGTGTGTATGCTATGACTTATTTTCCTAGCAATCAAGTAACGTATGACAATAAAGCAAGTGGCTTAAAAGCTACGCAAGTTCAAGCTGCCATAGATGAACTATATAATACATGTAAAAATAATACGTCTGGTAGTTGTGGTTCTGGAAATAATATATATTTTCATTATCAAGGTAGTAGTGGTGATGGCTCTGGAATATATAAAATGCCGGTAAATGGAGGAAGTTTAACCAAGATATCTGTTCAAGGTAGTTCAAATACTATAAGGCCTTATGAAGAGGCTAAGAATATTTTTATATATTAATGTTATAAATCATATAAAATAAATAGTGTGTATTTTAAAATAATTACATTATATTATTTTTAATAAAGGAATAAAAATCTACGTGCTGCCAAAAAAATGAAATAAAATTATTGACATTCATATAATGAAATGATATATTATTTATGCATTTAATTTTAGATTTACTTTTTAGTAAATCTTTAATTAAGGATAGAAATGAAACACCTGGGTATGTGTAATGAGAGGAGGTTAATTTATGCCAACTATTAATCAACTTGTTAGAAAAAGAAGAGGTTCTAAAACTAGAAAAAGTAAATCACCAATGTTAAATATTGGATATAACAGCAAAGATAAAAAAGAGACAGTAAGTAATTCTCCACAAAAACGTGGTGTATGTACTCGTGTTGGAACTAAAACACCAAAGAAACCGAACTCAGCTTTAAGAAAATATGCGCGTGTTAGACTTTCAAATGGTAAAGAAGTAGATACTTATATTCCAGGAGAAGGACACAACTTACAAGAACACAGTGTTGTACTTGTTCGTGGTGGACGTGTTAAAGACTTAATCGGTGTTCGTTATCACATTATTCGTGGTACTATGGATACTGCTGGAGTTGACGCTAGAAGACAAGGCCGTTCTAAATACGGTGCTAAAAAACCAAAAAGTAAATAGTTTTTAAAATATAATTGGAAGGAGGATTATTATGCGTAAAAGAAGAGCTGAAAAAAGAGATGTTTTACCAGATCCAATTTACAAATCTAAAGTGGTTACTAAGTTAATTAATCAAATTATGTTAGATGGTAAAAAAGGAACTGCACAAACAATTCTTTACAATGCATTTGATATGGTTAAAGAAAAAACTGGTAGTGAACCAGTAGAAGTATTTAACAAGGCTTTAGAAAATATCAAACCAGCTTTAGAGGTTAAAACAAGACGTGTAGGTGGAGCAAATTATCCAGTACCTATTGAAGTTAGACCTGATAGAGCTCAAGCTTTAGGATTACGTTGGCTTGTTAATTATGCTAGATTAAGAGGCGGACATTCTATGGCTGAAAATTTAGCTAATGAAATAATTGATGCTTCTAACGGTGTAGGAGCTGCAGTTAAAAAACGTGAGGAAACTCATAGAATGGCAGAAGCTAATAAAGCATTTGCTCATTATAGATGGTAATTATAAGAAAGGAAATAAAATATGGCTCGTGAATATAGTTTAGAAAAAACTCGTAATATTGGAATCATGGCCCACATCGATGCAGGTAAAACTACATGTACTGAAAGAATTTTATTCCATACTCATAAGATTCATAAAATCGGTGAAACTCACGATGGTGAATCACAAATGGACTGGATGGAACAAGAACAAGAACGTGGTATTACTATTACATCAGCTGCAACAACTGCATATTGGAATGGCTATAGATTAAATATTATCGACACTCCAGGACACGTTGACTTTACTGTTGAAGTTCAAAGAAGTTTACGTGTACTAGATGGTGCAGTTGCTTTAATCGATGCCCAAGCAGGTGTTGAACCACAAACTGAAACAGTTTGGAGACAAGCAACTGAATATAATGTTCCTAGAATGATTTTTGCCAATAAAATGGATAAAATGGGAGCAGATTTTGAATTTAGTTTAAAAAGTATTGAAGAGCGTTTAGGTGTTAATGCTAAACCAATTGAATGGCCTATTGGAGCTGAAAGTGATTTCAATGGTGTAATTGATTTAGTTACTAAAACTGCTTATAAATATGATGGAAAACCAGAAGAAAATCCAGAAGTCATTGATATTCCTGCTGATTTAGTAGATATAGTTGAAGAAAAACGTAATGACTTAATCGAAGCGGCTGCTGAATTTGACGATGATTTAATGAATAAATATTTAGAAGGTGAAGAAGTTTCAGTAGATGAAATTAAAGCAGCTATTAGAAAAGGAACTTTAGCTGTTAAATTCTTCCCAGTTATGTGCGGTACAGCACTAGGAAATAAAGGTATTAAATTATTACTTGATGCAGTTGTTGATTATTTACCAGCACCTACTGATGTAGAAGCTATCGAAGGTGTTGATATGAATGGTAATGAAATCAAAAGAGCACCTAGTGATAAAGAACCTTTCTCAGCTTTAGCATTTAAAGTTATGACTGATCCATTTGTTGGACGTTTAACTTTCGTTAGAGTATATTCTGGTCATTTATCTAATGGTTCATATGTACTTAATTCTAATAAAGATAAAAAGGAAAGAGTAGGACGTATCTTACAGATGCATGCGAACCACAGACAAGAAATTACAGATATTTATACTGGTGATATTGCAGCAGTTGTCGGACTTAAGAACACAACTACTGGAGATACTTTATGTGATGAAAAACATGCTTGTATTTTAGCTCCTATGGAATTTCCTGAACCAGTTATTGAACTTGCTGTTGAACCAAAATCTAAAGATGACCAAGATAAGATGGCTTTAGCTTTACAAAAATTATCTGAAGAAGATCCAACATTTAGAGCTACTACTGATCATGAAACTGGTCAAACAATTATTGCTGGTGTTGGTGAATTACACCTAGATATTATTATCGACAGAATGAAAAGAGAATTCGGCGTTGAGGCTAATGTTGGTAACCCACAAGTTGCTTATAGAGAAACTATTAAACAAAAAGGTGACTGTGAAGGAAAATATATCAAACAATCAGGTGGACGTGGACAATATGGACATGTTTGGGTTGAGTTTGAACCAAATCCTGGTAAAGGATATGAATTTGTCGACGCTATTGTTGGTGGAGTTGTTCCAAGAGAATACATCCCAGTAGTAGATAAAGGACTTCAAGAAGCTATGGAATCAGGTATTTTAGCAGGATTCCCAGTAATCGATGTAAAAGCTACTTTACACGATGGTTCATATCATGATGTTGACTCATCAGAAATGGCTTTCAAAGTTGCGGCATCACTCGCTTTAAAAGAAGCTAAAAATAAATGTAATCCTGTTATTTTAGAGCCAATCATGAGCGTTGAGGTAACTGTTCCAGATGAATTTTTAGGAACTGTTATGGGAGATATTACAGCTAGACGTGGTAGACCAATGGGACAAAGATCTCGTGGCAATGCATTAAGTATTGATGCTATGGTACCACTTTCAGAAATGTTTGGTTATGTAACAAGTTTACGTTCTAATACACAAGGTAGAGGTAACTTCTCAATGAAGTTTGATCACTATGAAGAAGTACCTAAAAATATCGCTGAAGATATTATCAAAAAAAATGGTGGAAACTAAATTAAAACAGTTGAAATTTTAGTTTAGACATGCTAAAATGTTTAATGAAATAAGAAAAAGGAGGAAATAAAAAATGGCAAAAGAAAAATTTGACCGTTCAAAACCACATGTTAATATTGGTACTATTGGACACGTTGACCATGGTAAAACAACATTAACTGCGGCTATTACAAAATATTTATCAGATCAAAACCCTAGCTGGGCTAAATTCGAAGCTTATGCTGATATCGATAAAGCTCCAGAAGAAAGAGAAAGAGGTATTACTATTAATACTGCTCATATCGAATATGAGACAGCTAATAGACACTATGCTCACGTTGACTGCCCAGGCCACGCTGACTATGTTAAAAACATGATCACTGGTGCTGCACAAATGGATGGTGCTATCTTAGTTATTGCGGCTACAGATGGACCTATGGCACAAACTCGTGAACACATCTTACTATCTCGTCAAGTTGGAGTACCTCGTATGGTTGTATTCTTAAACAAATGCGATATGGTAGATGACGAAGAATTATTAGACTTAGTTGAAATGGAAGTAAGAGAACTATTAACTGAATATGGTTATGATGGTGACAATACTCCAATCATCAGAGGTTCTGCTTTAAAAGCTTTAGAAGGAGACGCTAATTACGAAGCTAAAATTGGTGAATTAATGGAAGCTGTTGATTCTTGGATTGAAACTCCAGTTCGTGATAATGACAAACCATTCTTAATGCCAATTGAAGATGTATTCACTATTACTGGACGTGGTACAGTTGTTACTGGACGTGTTGAACGTGGTGAATTAAAATTAAATGAAGAAGTTGAAATCGTTGGTCTTAAACCTACTAAGAAAACAGTTGTTACTGGTATCGAAATGTTTAGAAAACAATTAGACTTCACTGAAGCTGGAGACAATACTGGTTTATTACTGCGTGGTGTTTCACGTGACGAGGTTGAAAGAGGACAAGTTATTGCTAAACCAGGATCAGTTACTCCACATACTAAGTTCAAAGCTCAAGTTTATGTACTTAGTAAAGAAGAAGGTGGAAGACATACTCCATTCTTCAGTAACTACCGTCCACAATTCTACTTCCGTACAACTGATGTAACTGGTGTTATTGAACTACCTGAAGGTGTTGAAATGGTAATGCCTGGTGACAATGTTGAAATGACAGTAGAATTAATCGCACCAATTGCTATTGAAAATGGTACTAAATTCTCTATCCGTGAAGGTGGTAGAACAGTTGGTGCTGGTAACGTTTCAGAAGTTATCGAATAATAATTGTTTATTAAAATCAGAGATTTATTCTCTGGTTTTTTCTTGCTTTATTTTTGTTTTTATTGTATATTTATAATAGGGAGGAATAAAGATGAATAAAAAGGGACTTAATAAAGAATTTAAGAATTATGAGAGAAATGTAACAATTGTTTTAGTTGTTTTAACAGCTATTAGTTTAATAATTGATTTTATTGCATATACTGGTATGGTATATAGTGATGGAACTTTATATAATACTGATGCAATAAGGGTTATTATGAATAGCGGTTTATTTATGTTATTAATTTGGGTAGATAATATTGCTATTTATATAACTAATTTATTTTATTTTGCTGGTATTATCTCTTCTAAACGTGATATGATTGTTAAAATTGCTTTTATGATTTTCTCTGTTCTTTCAACAATTTTAATTAATCTTCAAATTGTTAATTTAATAGCTGATTTGTTTGGAATATTTTAAAAGATAATATGTTAAATAACGTGTGGCGTAAATTTAAAATAGCACTGTAAATTTACGCTATTATATTACTATTTTTCTGATTGATAGAAGAAATTTTTATGTTACAATAAGCGATATTTGATATTTGTCACTTGTGAATTTTTACAAGTGCTTTTAATATTGGCTATTTTATTGACTTTTATCTTTAAAACCAATATAATTTTAAATAGTGAAAGGGTGTTTATTATGTTACAAAAACCAAAAGGAACTTATGATATATATGGAGATAAAGCGGAAACTTATCTTTATTTTAGAAAATTAGTAGAGGCACTTATGGATAAATATAATGCGAAGTTTTTTGAAACGCCAATATTTGAAGCTAGCGAGCTTTTTCATAGAGGAGTAGGAGAGACTACTGATATTGTAAGTAAAGAAACTTATGATTTTAAAGATAGAGGAGATAGAAATTTAACTTTGAGACCAGAAGGAACTGCTGGAATTGTTAGGGCTTTTATAGAAAATAAATTATATGCAGGAAATTTGCCTTTAAAAGCTTGGTATTTGGGTCCAATGTTTAGATATGAAAGACCGCAAGCTGGTAGATATAGAGAATTTTATCAGTTTGGATTTGAGGCTTTTGGGTCTTTTGATGCAATGATGGATGCGGAAGTTATTGGAATTGTCTATAATTTATTTAAAATACTTGGTTTAAAAGGTGTGAGTGTGAATATAAATACTTTAGGTGATAAAGAGTCCAGGGAAAATTATAGAAAAGCTTTACTTGAGTATTTCAAGCCGTATTTAAATGATTTATGCGATGATTGCAGAAGAAGATATGAAAAAAATCCACTTCGTATTTTAGATTGTAAAGTTGATAGTAATAATGAGATTATGAAAGATGCTCCAAAAATGGTAGATTATTTGAATGAGGAAAGTAAAGAACATTTTGAAAAAGTTTTGAAGTATTTATCTGATATGGGTATTAGTTATAAGGTAAATTCTAATATTGTCAGAGGTCTTGATTATTATACACATACAGTTTTTGAAGTAGTGGCTGATATTGATGGTTTTGGAGCTCAAAATACTTTGGCGGCAGGTGGAAGATATAATCATTTAGTAGAGTTTGTTGGTGGACCTAGTATGCCTGGCGTTGGTTTTGCTTTGGGAATTGAAAGGTTATTTTTAGCTTTAGAAGCTGAGGAAATTGATATTAGGGAAAAGATTAATCCTGATGTTTATATTTTCAGTGTAGGTGATGAATTTAAAGGAAATGTTTTAAGTTTAGCTAATGATTTAAGGATGGCTGGGTTTAATGTAGATATTGATTATAATAGTAAAAGTTTTAAAAGTAATTTTAAGAAAGCTGATAGTCTTTTAGTACACTTTATTATAATTATTGGTGAAGAGGAAGTTAAATCGAAGATTTTAACTATAAAGAATAATATTACAAAAGAGGAATATAAAGTTAAGTTAGATGAAATAATCGAATTTTTAGATGAAAAAATAGGTGATGAGGATGAAGATTAATAATACTAGTTTAAGCAAAAAAAATGAGGGTGAGATAGTTACTCTTTATGGCTGGGTTAATAAAAAAAGAGATTTAGGTGGACTTATTTTTATTGATTTAAGGGATAGAAGTGGAATTATTCAATTAGTCATTGATCCAGCAAGTGATGTTTATGAAAAGGCCAGTGAGCTTAAAAGTGAATATGTTATAAAGGTAAATGGTAAGGTTGTTTTAAGAAAGGAAGCAAATTCTAATTTAAAAACAGGGGAGGTTGAGGTTGAAGTTTCTTCATTAGAGATTTTGAATAAGTGTTTAGATTTGCCATTTGATTTAAATAATGTGACAGCTTTAGAAGAGACTAGATTAAAATATCGTTATTTAGATTTAAGAAGAGAAGAAATGAAAAATAATTTATTAGTAAGGCATAGGGTTTTACAAAGTGTGCGAAATTATTTGAATTCTTTAGATTTTATGGAAATTGAGACACCAATACTTTGTAAGTCGACTCCTGAGGGGGCAAGAGATTATTTGGTTCCATCTAGGGTAAACAAGGGATGTTTTTATGCATTGCCACAGTCACCTCAACTTTTTAAGCAAATTTTAATGATGGGTTCTTTGGAAAAATATTATCAAATTGCGAGATGTTTTAGAGATGAGGATTTAAGAGCGGATAGGCAGCCAGAATTTACACAGATAGATATGGAAATGAGTTTTTTATCGCAAGATGAGATTATGAGTATTACTGAGGGTTTGCTTTATAATTTGTTTAAAGATGTGAAAGGAATAGAAATTAGCCTACCTATTAATCGAATGACTTATGATGAGGCAATCAATTTATATGGTTCAGATAAGCCTGATTTGAGATTTGAAAATAGAATTTATGATATTACTTTAGATTTTAAGGAAAGTGATTTCAGTTTATTTAATAATATTATTAATGAGGGTGGAATTATTAATGCTTTAGTTTTTAATGCGGCAGATAAGTATTCTAGGAAAGATATTGATAAGTTAGGTGAATATGTAAAAACTTATGGGGCTAAGGCACTTGCTTTTCTTAAATATAATGGGGAGTTTTCTGGAAGTATTTCAAAGTTCGTAGATGAGAAAATAGGAGATAGTTTAGTTAAAAAGTTAGATTTAAAAGATAATGATTTGATTTTAATTATTGCAGGCGATAAGAAAATGGTTAAGACATCTTTAGGGGCTTTAAGAATTAAGATGGCGAGAGATTTAAAAATGATAGATAATAATAAATTTGCCTTTACTTGGGTTACGGATTTTCCAATGTTTGAGTATAGTAGTGAGGAAGAGAGATATATTGCTTGTCATCATCCATTTACTTTACCAAAGGATATTAATAGTTTATCTGATAAAGAAAATGCGAAAGCTTATGCTTATGATATTGTTATAAATGGGTATGAAGCTGGAGGTGGAAGCCTTAGAATATATGACCCTGATATGCAGGAAAAGGTTTTAGAAGAGCTTGGATTTAGTAAGGAAAGTGCGGAGAAGCAGTTTGGTTTTTTAATTAATGCTTTGAATTATGGATGTCCACCTCACGGCGGACTAGCACTTGGGCTTGAGAGATTAGTTATGATTTTATGTGGGACGGAGAATATTCGTGATGTGATTGCTTTTCCTAAGACTACTAGTGCTTCTTGTTTGATGACTGATGCACCAAGTGAGGTTTCTTTAAAACAGTTAGAGGAGTTACATATAAAACTTAATGATTAGAGGCTTAAAGATAAGGTGGTTTATATGCAAGATTATTTAATTTATGAATTACTTAAAGATGAACTTAGAATTCAAGATAAAGCTTTAAGAAAATTGATTTGGCTTTTTAATAAAATATTTTATTCAGAATGTGATTTTAAACAGAATATTTTACTTATTGGAAAAAGAGGAAGTGGTAAGACGACAATGCTTAAAAAAGTAGCAGAGTTGATGAAAATTCCAATGGGTGAAGTTTATAATATGTTTGGAATGGATGGATATAATGGGGATTTATTTGTAAATGGAATTTATCAAATGATGAATGATAGTAGTGATGGACGTGGAATTTTGCTTCTGCACGATTTTCAGAATAATTTTATATATGATACTAGTGATGGCTTTAATTCTATGATTGCATCTGGGATTATGCAAATTGGTGATGGGGCATTTTATAATACTTCTAATATTACTATTGTAGGTGAGATTGATACTAATAATGTGACAGATTTGTTTCCTAAAGATAGAGATTATCTAGCAGATTTTGAAAATTATAGATTTATGTCACCTACGCTTAATCTTTTACACGATTATATTTCTGATGATAATAAGATTTATGTGGATGAGAATAATAATAAAGTGGCTAGTTTAGGTCTTGAGAAGTATGTGGCTGATAGAATTAGAAATAGTTTTTTGTCTACATGTACTCAAAATGCTTTTGGGGAAAAAATTTATATGGATGATATGAATATGGAGGTAATATTAAGTGCTTTAAAGTCTCCTTTATCTGATTTAAACTTATACCGTGATGATTTAAGTAAGGATTATTTGTTATCTGATGCTTTTGTTAAAGAAATTGCCTATCAAATTATGGAAAGTGGTGAGGGACTTCATTATGTTCGAAAGGCGGCTTTGGATACTATTTTTCGTGATTTTAAGTATAATAATAAAATTTTAAAAAAAGATTCTTTATTTAGTGTAAATAAAAAGTAGTGGTGATTTTATGAATACAAAAGATATTTATAGTGAGCTTTCTAGTTTACTTTGTAATCAAGATAGAGTTTTAAAAGATTTGATTTTGACTTTAGCTAATAACAGAAAAGTAGCTAGGCCTAAGAATGTGTTATTGGTGGGACCGCTTGGAAGTGGTAAGACAACAATGGTTCAATTGGTGGCAAATAGAATGGATATTCCTTTGGCTGAGGTTTCTGGATTTTGTACTTTTAATGGAGTGAACAATAAAGTTTTATATGATGCTTTTTCGAAGTTATATGTTTTGAACGAAAGTGAGAATTGCTCTGGGATTGTTTTAATTCATGATATGCGAGAATGCTTTTTATATGGGGGATTTTCTGCTTTGGAGTCTTTGATTACCTCTGCAATGTTTACTTATGAAAATCATTTTTTAGATTTATCTAAAACGATGTTTATTGGTGAGGTTGACAATAATGGCTTTGAGGACTGTTTTTTACCTAAACCAGAATATACGCTTGATAGGTTAGAAGAGGCTATAATGACTTTGGATTATTCTGGTGATGAGGTTAAGAAAATTATTGAGGATTTGGTTTTATTTGGGAATGAGAATGATGATGCGGAAGAGGTTTATACACCAAAATATAGGACAGCTTTAAGGAATACTTTTTTATCGGTGGAATGTAATAAAGTTTTTCATAAGAAAATTTTTATGGATAATATGAAGCTAGAGGATATTAAAAAAGCTTTGAATTCACCAATTTCTGAACTTAAAGTATATTCAGATGATTTATGCGAAGAATATATGACCTCGTCTAGATTTATTAATTCGGTTGCTAGTCATATAAAGGAAAGTATGGTAGGACTTCATGATTTAGATGCGGCAGTGACAGAAGTTGCTGATTTCGATAATAGTAGAAAGGTTAAAGTTTATAAAGATAATTCTTTAATGAGATTATGAATATGGAAAAAGTTAAGGAAATAGAGCGTAGTATTATTAAGAAGTTTAGACCTTCTATTTGGCATCCTTTTGTGAAAGCTATAAATGATTATAATTTGATTGAAGAAAATGATAAGATTGCAGTGTGTATAAGTGGTGGTAAAGATTCATTTTTATTAGCTAAATGTTTAGAAGAACTTCAAAGACATGGAAAGGTTAATTTTGAACTAAAATATATTATTATGAATCCTGGTTATACGGATGATGTTTTAAATAAATTAAAGGAAAATTTGGAAATTTTAAAAATATCT
This sequence comes from uncultured Bacilli bacterium, assembly GCA_944358415.1. Classification (GTDB taxonomy): domain Bacteria; phylum Bacillota_I; class Bacilli_A; order RF39; family UBA660; genus Coprosoma. The sequence continues at coordinate 22,626 of CALVRA010000006.1, forward strand.
GCAGATATTTTTAAAAGTCCTATTTTTAACTTTATTGATGATAAGAAAAATCCATGTTATTTGTGTGCAAAAATGAGAAGAGGTTATTTATATAGTTATGCGGAAAAGTTAGGGTGTAATAAGATTGCTTTAGGTCATCATTTTGATGATGCTTTAGAAACTATTTTAATGAATTTAATTTATAATGGGATGTATGCTGGTATGCTTCCTAAGTTAAAAAGTGATAATTTTGAAGGAATGGAGTTAATTAGACCTTTGTTTTTAGTTAGGGAAAAGGAAATAAAGGAGTGGGCCAAATATAATAATCTATCTTTTGTAGATTGTGGATGTTTTGTAGCACAGAAGAATAGTGGTAAACGTATTTTGATGAAACAGTTAGTTGATGAATTAAAAGACTACTATATTGATGCGGATAGAAATATTTTTAATTCTCTTAGTAATGTTAAACTTAATAAAGTTATTAAATATTATGAAAATGGTGAAGAAAATAGTTTTTTAGATAAGTATTAGTTATGATTTAATTGTTATAGTTTTTAATAAGTAAATTTTAAGAAAATAATGTGAAGTTTTGTAAAGATACTGTTCAAAAAGATATATATATGGTATAATTTAATTGTCTAAAAGAAGAATACCATTATGAAAAACCTACTAAGTATAACGATTGGGAATCTAATTCACTGATGGTGTAGAATACTTTAATTTATTAAAGGATCCTAAAATTGGTGATGTGGTGCCCACCTGGGAGATCAGGTTTTTAATTCGTTAAGGTTTCTCTTTTGGACTTTTCTTATTTGAAAAGTTCTTGAAATTCAAGGGCTTTTCTTTACTTTGAATAAAAATAAAAGAATTAGTTTTTAGCTAATTCTTTTATTTTTTCCGTATTTTTAAAGCTTATTTTGGCAATGTCATTTAATATATTTTCGCCATATTTGTTTATTAACTTTGCGCCTATTTCATCAACATTATGACCGGCTCCTTTTGGTAAGATTTGATTGTACTGTTTTGATAGTTTATCCATTTCTTTGATAAAGATGTATCTACTGATGATGGCTGAACAAGCTACTGATAGGCACTGATCTTCGGCTTTGGTTATGAATGTTATATTTTTTTGAACGTTTGGCGAGCTTTTTAGATAATTGTAATAGATATATTTTTCAGCGAACTGGTCAACAACGATGAAATCATAATTTGAATACTTTTTTGTCATTTCAAGCAATGCTTTATTATGAAGTATTGCTTTCATAGCATTCATATTGTATTTTTGATGTTTTTGATTATATTCTTTGTTTGATAAGGTCATGGTGTAGTAAGGTATTTTTTTGATAATTTGCGGAGTGATTTTTAGTATTTGTTCGTCAGTTAGTTTTTTTGAATCTTTTATTTTTAAGTTTTCTAGGAATGGTATATTTTCTTTAGTTACATATGATGCAGTGACAACAATTGGTCCAAAATAATCACCTGTTCCAACTTCGTCAGAACCAATGGTATTGGCAAAATAGACTTTGTTATTTATTTTATTTTCTTTTTTTTCTCCGGCTATTTTCATATCAATTTTTTTATTTGGATTTAAATTTTTTTCCATTTGCGACCATAGATTTGCGTCGATATCAGCACTTATTCCTTGAAAAACTACTTTACCAGATTCATATAGGGTGACGACAGTATCAGCTTCATCGGCTTGAAAAATAGCGTAAGGTGGTGTTTTTAATCTTTTTTTATCACTAAAATATTTATTCATTTTATCCATGGTATTTTTACTAACTTTTAAAGTTATTGTTTTTGTTTTTTCTTTTTTCATGCTTTTCACCTGTAAATATTTTAACATATTTTATTTATTGCTTCAATAATGCTTTACTTTATTTACTTTAATGTAATATAATTATTATAAAGGGGAATGAATATGAATATTGTTGATATTTTAATTGTTATTTTTATTTTACTTGGAGCTTTTGTTGGAGCAAAACAAGGCTTTACTAAGGCTTTTGTTAGTTTTTTAGGTATTATTATTGTAGTGATTGTTGCTTATTTTTTGAAAAATCCAGTCAGTGAATTTTTGATGAATTTTTTACCTTTTTTTAAATTCGGCGGAATTATAAAAGGGGTTACTGTTTTAAATATTGCTGTTTATGAGATTATTGCTTTTATATTAGTATTTATAATTTTGATAGCTATTTTAAATGCACTTTTATTCGCAACAGGGATTTTTGAAAAACTATTAAAGTTTACAATTGTACTTGGAGTTCCTTCTTCAATATTTGGTGCAATTATTGGAACTATCAAGAATTATGTTATTGCGTTTTTTGTACTTTATATTTTATCGATGCCAAATTTTGTGGATGTTGATTTTGTTAAGAATTCAGAGTTTAGGGAACCTATTTTAAGGAATACTCCGTTTCTTTCAAATATTGCTGGTTCTACTTTGGAAGTTTTAGATGAATTTAAGGGTCTTGCTGATAAATATACAGATAGTGAAGATGTTAATGCATTTAATTTAGAAACTTTGGATGTGTTTTTGAAATATAAAGTTGTGACTGTAGATGCTATAGAAAAATTAGTAGAAAATGGTAAAATAAATATTGATGGAATTGATACAGTGTTAAATAAATATAAGGAGGAATAGTTATGGAAATAATTAATGGAAATGTAGATAATTTTGATAGTGTTGTAAGTAAAGGTGATGTTTTAGTAGATTTTTATGCATCTTGGTGTGGACCATGTAAGATGCTTGCACCTGAACTTGAAGAAATTAAAGACAAGGTTCAAATTATGAAAATTGATATTGATGATAATTTGGAACTTTGTAAGAGATTTGGGGTTATGAGCGTTCCAACTCTTGTGTATTTTAAAAAAGATGGTAGTTATATTACAAATATTGGTTATATGACTAGCGATGAAATTTTAAAATTTATTCAAAAATAAAAGGCTATTAGGGTTTTCTTTAATAGCTTTTTAATTGTTTTTAATTTTTAAATTTATTTCTTTGTCTATTTTTAATTTATGGTATTTTACTCCGCATTTATCAAAGAGGGTTCTTGATGCGATGTTGTTTTCTGAGTTTGCATATTTATCATTTAGATAGATAACTTCTTTAATACCGGATTGGATGATTAGTTTTGCACATTCATTACATGGAAATAAATCAATGTAAATTTTCGCATTTTCTAAATCTTTTTTATTACCACGGTAGTTTAAAATGGCATTTAATTCGGCATGGCAAACGTAAGGATACTTGGTGTTTAGATTTTCTCCTTCGCGGTTCCATGGGAAATCATTATCATCAAAACCATTAGGTGCGCCATTATAACCGATTGATAGTATTCTATTATTATTACTTACAATGCAAGCACCAACTCTAGTAGATGGGTCTTTACTTCTTAATGCGCTTAATTCAGTGATGGCAATAAAGTATTCATCCCATGTTAGATAATCTGTTCTCTTCATATTTTTCACCTCTATTTCATTGTATCATAATTTTGGTATTTTGAATAATGTAGTTTTTTTGGTATAATATGTGGTGGGTGAGATTATGAAAAAGTTTTATGGAGTTACTTTGGGAATTATTTTACTTGATCAAATTATTAAAAATGTTCTTTTGTTTTTAATGGGTTTAGGAAATTCTTTTACTGTAATTTCAAATTTTTTCAATATCACTTTAATAGGAAATACTGGAGCTGCTTTTAGTATTTTAAGTTCTAATACGCTTTTTTTAATCATTATTTCGATTGTGGTTTTAAATTTAATATATTTTCTTTTTATAAAAGGGAAAAAGTTAAGTGGTTATGAACAGATCTCTTATGGTGTTTTAGTAGGTGGAATTATAGGAAATTTGATTGATAGAGTGGTGCATGGCCAAGTTATCGATTATTTAGATTTTAATATATTTGGATATAATTTTCCAGTATTTAATTTAGCAGATATTGCAATTGTTATTTCGATGATTTTTATTGCAATTTTAGTTATAAAAGGTGATAAAGATGGAGTATCAAGTAAAGGAAAATGATATAAGGTTAGATATTTTTTTAGCTTCTTCTATGGATATGAGCCGAAGTCAGATAACTAAAATGATTAAATCTGGTGAGGTTTTGGTTAATGGTAAAAAGGTTAAAACAGGATTTATGCTTAAAAATGGTGATAAGGTTTTAGTGAATCATGAGTCTATAGATGGTGTTTTACCAGAGAAGATGAATTTAAATATTGTCTATGAAGACGATGATGTAATTGTTGTTAATAAGCCTAATGGGATGGTTGTACATCCTGGGGCAGGCAATAAGATTGGAACTTTGGTTAATGGTCTTTTATATCATACAAATTTAAGTGATGTGAATGGTGAGGTAAGACCTGGTATTGTTCATAGAATTGATGCTTATACGACAGGGCTTTTAATGGTAGCTAAAAATAATAAGGCTCATGAGTTTTTGGCTAAAGAACTGGCATTAAAAAAAACTTATAGGAAATATGTGGCTTTAGTTTGGGGAGTTATTCCAAATGATACTGGTGAGATAGATGCGCCAATAGGTAGGAGTAATAGTGACCGTAAAAAAATGGCGATTAGAGCAGATGGTAAGAAAGCAGTGACACATTTTAGAGTTTTAAAAAGGTATGAAAAAGCTACTTTGATTGAACTTAGATTAGAGACAGGAAGAACTCATCAAATTAGGGTGCATCTTGATTATATTGGGCATCCAATAGTTAATGATCCAGTGTATGGAAATAGGAAATTATTTGATGATAGTGGGCAATGTTTACATGCGAAAGAGCTTGGCTTTGTACATCCTAGAACTTTAAAATATATGCAATTTGATAGCGAACTTCCTTTATGTTTTACTAATATATTAAAAAAATTTGAGTAGGTGATATAATGAATGAGATTGTTATTGATAAAAAAGAAGAACTAGTCATGAAGTTATTACACTATTTTATTACGGAAAGAGGATATAACCCAGTAATTATTAAAGGTGTGAAAGATGAAATATGGCTTGAAAATTTGGAAGATGATTATAAAATTATTCGAATTGTCTCAGGTTATATTCATAATAATGAGCAATTTAAATTTGATGTTTTTAAAACGAAAAGTTTACTTAAGAGTATAAAAAAGAAAACTTTATCTTTAAAGATTAATGCTTTAAGTATTTTTGTCAATTTAGGTGACAATGTGGATATTAGTAAGTTTGAGAATATTCCTAATATTAAGTTTGCGAATATTCATGAGGAGAAAGATTTAAATAAGTATCGTTTTATGATTTCCGCGTTTCCGGATATTACTAAAGATATGAATTTTAAGGAAAAGGGTTTAGAGTTATTTCTTAAAATTACGAGTGATATTAACAAGAAAAATGAGGATGATGCGAGAATGAATGAAGACGTTTTTAAGCCTAAAAAGCCAATTATTACTTATGTTTTGATTGCAATAAATGTAATAGTATTTATTTTGTCAATGTTTAACGAGACTGTTTTATATAATTATGCAGTTAATAGAGAACTAATTGTAAATTTTGGCCAATATTATAGATTATTGACTGGTATGTTTTTACACGCTGGAATTCTTCATTTACTTTTCAATATGTATGCTTTATATATTATTGGTATGCAGCTTGAGAGTTTTCTTGGGAAATGGAAATATTTAACAGTTTATTTACTTTCAGGATTAGGGGCTTCTATGCTTTCAATTTTCTTCAGTAATAGTTTTAGTGTGGGGGCTTCTGGAGCAATTTTTGGATTGATGGGAGCTTTGCTTTATTTTGGTTATCATTACCGTGTTTATTTGGATAGTGTGGTTAAGTCACAGATTATACCACTTATTGTACTTAACTTGATTTTAGGTTTTACTTTATCAGGTATTGATAATTGGGCACATATTGGTGGCTTGGTTAGTGGCGTTTTAGCAACTATGGCGGTAGGTGTGAAGTATAAATCAACGAAGTTTGAAATGCTTAATGGAGTTATTCTTTATTTAATTTATATTGGTTTTATTATATATATGGTATTTGTTCGCGGTATATAAAAAAGTCCTTAGTGTTTAGTTTCTAAGGGCTTTTTTGTTAGGATTTTTCCTTTTTCTTTGGTTTGGGGTTTTTCTAATTCATAAAATATAGCTTGATGATTTTCTTTATTTAGTTTTAACTTTGGGATGTTTGTTTTTTCTTTATTTTTGCTTAATTGTTTTTCTATATTATGATGATTTTCATTTATTGGTTCATTTTGTTTATGTTTTGCTTGTGTTTTGTATTCTTGATAATATTGTTTAATATTTCCGACTTGAAGAGGTATGGTTCCAAAACTTAATATATTACTTAGTGTTAGTAAAGTTTCGCCAGTAATGCCAATAATATTTAAATTTTGAATGGCAAGAGCTACATATCCTAAAATAAGAGCAATTGATAATGGCCAGATTTTTACCTTACCAAGAAAATTACTTTTAGGTGATCCACCACTTGCTAATAATTTACCATTTATAATGGCGATGGTACCTTCTAGTATTCCGCTGATGGCAAATATAGGTAAGGTTGGTAAAATGCCAATAATTAATAAGATTGAGAAAATTTTATCAGAAATAGCATCTAGCATTGCGCCTTCTTTGGTTTCTTCTTTGGCAATTAATCTAGCGGTTAGACCGTCTAAGAAGTCTGACAATGATAGAAAAGTGATGGTTCCAAAAAGAAGGGGAAGCGGAGATGATGTATAGGCCATGATTGGTATAGCTATGCCACCTATTACTCTTGAAAATGAAAGCCAATTTGGAATTAATGATAATTTGTTATCAGGGTTTAATAATCCTTTGACAAATTTTTTGGTTGTATTTTTTATTGCATCCATGAAATCCCTCCAACAATTTATATATTTTAGCACATTTTTATATATAAGTAAATTGTTTTGTAATGTCAAATACTGTCTAATTATGTTTTGAAAATAGTGCCTTTGATTAGTATTTTTGGTATAATTATATTAGAGTAAATAGGAGGCATAGAATATGAAAAAAGGTTTTAAAATTGTTATTATTTTATTATTTTTAATGTTTAATTTTATGCCCTTTGTGAAAGTAGAGGCAGCTTCTAGTTATACGGTAGAAATGGTGGCTAATCAGACTGGCAATAAAGTTATTGGTAAATATAGTAGTTATAGTGCGGCTTTAAATGCAATGAATGCTCAAAATTCTACGTCTAGTAGTGTGGCAACTATTTATAGAGATGGTGTGCCTGTAGATAGTAAGTATGCGATTTTTAAGTTTAAACCAGGCGCTACTTATAGTTTATATACATCTAGTACTTCTAATACGGCTTATACTTCTGTTCATGGTTCTTATGGTACTGATGCGGCGGTACTTGGATATAGTGATAATGGTCGAATTAAAATTATGATTAGTGGGTTTACTGGTTGGACAAATATTAATAATGGTATTGTAACACCTATTTCTTTGATGGGTGTGAATGGTAATATGATTAATGTGCCTGGAGGGTTAGGTATTAGAATTAGAAAAAGTCCATCACTTTCTGGAGCGGTGATTACACAGGTTGCTTCGACGACTAATTTTAATTATACAGAAACTAAACAATCTGATGGATATACTTGGTATAAAGTTAGTTATAATGGTAGTGCGGCATGGATTGCGAAGACTGATAGCGTGACAGTTCTTACTGGTATGAATGGACTTGGAACTTATTATGAACGAAATACTAGTACTAATAATTTAATCCATCATTTTACTTATTATAATGGTAGCGGATATGGTGATACTTTTTCTAATTTAGGAACGGCGCCAACTTATTTAACACCAGGTGTTAGATATTATAGTTTTGACGGTAATTATTTCTATTCATCTATTACTACAATGCTTGATGATTATAGAGCTGGAAAATATAGTTCTAGTGTAAATTCAAGTAGTCCACATTATGCTTATTATTTATATTTATCAAGTCATTCGGTGACGGGTTATAGTGCTTCTGATTTTGATAATATTATTGCAGGTAAGGGATATACAGCATCAACTTCTAAGATGTATGGTACTGGTAAGTATTTTAAAGAAGCAGAAGCTACTTATGGACAAAATGCTTTAATGATGTTTGGTACAGCGATGAATGAAAGTGCTTATGGTACGAGTAAGATAGCTATGGATAAGAATAATTTATTTGGTTATGGAGCGGCTGATAGCTGTGCTTATGATTGCGCTTATTCATATAATAGTCCGCGTGATTCTATTATGGATTATGCACAGAAAACTGGCTCTAGTTATTCGCTTGCGACAGGTAAATATTATTATGGTAGTCATTATGGTAATAAGGCAAGTGGACGTAATGTGAAATATGCGACTGATCCATATTGGGGTGAAAAACAAGCTAGTAATTCTTTTAATAATGATAAGAGTTATGGTGGTAAGGATTTTAATTCAAGTACAATTGGGGCGGTTAAGAAAAATATTGCAAGTCCTTGGGTATTTGATGAACCATTACAAACTAGTGAAGGACATATTTATACTTTAAAAAATCCTAATAGTAATGATGTGGTTAATGATTTAGCTGTTAATGTAATTGATAAAGTTGTTAATTCTTCAGGAATAGAATTTTATAAAATTTATGCGGATTTACCTGGTACTTCTAATATTTTATATGGTTATGTAGTAGCATCTGAGATTAATGTTTCTAATAATCAACCGGTTATAACAGCTTCAGATAAAACTATTAAAGAGGGAGATGTGTTTAATCCTTTGGATGGAGTTAGTGCATCTGACACCGAAAATGGAAATTTAACTAATAAAATTACATATGAAAGTAATGTAAATCCTAATAAAGAAGGTACATATAAAGTTACTTATACAGTAGTTGATAATAGCAATTTTCACGCGAGTAAAACTATTACAGTTAAAGTTGTTTCAGCAGAGCTTCCTATAATTAGCGCGAGTGATAGAGAAGTTAAACAATTTGAAGAGTTTGATTATATGGATGGAGTAAGTGCGAAAGCATATGATGGAACAGATTTAACTGATAAAATAACGTATGAAAAAACTGTAAATACTGATGTAGCTGATACATATGAGGTTACTTATAAAGTTAAAGATTCTAAAGGTAAAGAAGTAAGTAAAACAATTAAGGTTACTGTTATTCCTAATGAAAAACCAGTTATAAATGTTTCAGATAAAGAAATATATTTAAATAGTGAATTTGATCCATTAGAAGGCGTTACAGCATATGATGCAGAAGATGGAGAAATTAAAGATATTGAATATAAAGGTGAAGTAAAAACTGATGAAGTAGGGGACTATAAAATAACTTATACAGTTACTGATAAAAATGGTCAAAAAACAGAAAAAACTATAACAGTAAAAGTTATTGTAAATCAGCTTCCAGTGATTAATGCTTATGATAAAACTATAACTGTTAATACTGAGTTTGATCCATTAGAAGGTGTGACAGCTTATGATGTAGAAGATGGGACAATTAAGGATATAACGGTTGTAAAAAATGATGTTAAAACTGATACTTTAGGTAAATATGAAGTAACATATGAAGTTACTGATTCATACGGTCAAACTGTTACTAAAACAATTACTATTACAGTTAGTGAAAAAGTATTAATAGAGAAAACTGGTTGGTTTCACATTGAAGAAATTTCATTTAAAGATGATACTTTAAAAATAAGTGGTTTTGAGATAATTAAAGGTATTTCTAATAGTAAAGATGATAAAATAAATTATGAGCTAATTTTAAAAAATCAAAATACTAATGAAAAAATTACTTATGATTTAAATCGTTGGCTTGAAAATGTTCCCTTTGTAGCTAATGATGGCAGCTTTAATGATTATAGTGGTTCTTGGTTTACTGGTGATATTGATTTAAGTAAAATTGAAGATGGTGATTATACAATGTATGTCAAAGCTTCTGGAGAGGATTACTATAGTGAAAATACTGTTTCAAATGTGGAATATAATGATAACATTGAAAGAAAACATGAAGGAGTATCTGGTAGAGGATATATGATTCGTGAAAATAAAACATTGTCTAATGTTGATTTAGAATTATTTGTTAGAAATGATGGATTGATTAGTTATGGAACAACACCTGTATGGTCAGGAATTTATAGTGATTTATTTAGCTATGATTTAGATGGTGACAATTTAAATTTATCTGGTACATCTTATGCATTAAAAACAAATTATAAGGCATCTGATAAAGTTGAAAGAGAAGTAATTTTTGAGAATAAAAAAACACATAAAATTTCTTATAGAGAAGATATTGGCTCTATAACGGATGGTCCATATAAGATTACTTCAGCTACTGGAAATGATATGACTAGAGCTTGGTTTAATTCTGATATTGATATTTCTTCTTTAACTAAAGGTACTTATATTATTTATATAAGAACTAAAGTAGGAAATGTCGATGATCATAGTGAACTTGCTGATTCAGCATATTCTGATTTATCTGAAACTTCAGAATTTGATGGCAAGAAAGTATCTTTAAAAAGAAATAATGATCAGAGAATAAGATTAGAGTTAGTTATTGAATAACTAGCTTTTTTCTTTTAAAAATGTTATAATTTTCCCATGAATGAAATTGATTTAAATACTAAAGATAAACCAATATTAATAGATAGCAGTGGAATTTTGGTTAAATATGGCTTTGATAAAGTTCCAATAGTTATAAATTATAGTACCTTGAAAAAGATTTTTTTAAAACATGGAATTCCTAAAGAAGACTTGATTTTATTAAAAGAGCAGATTGAAAATAATTTGTTAATTGCTTCATCTTTAACACGTAGTGATTCTATTATTTTATTTATTGGTCAGTGGGATTTTAAAAATAGACCTATTATGGTTGCTTTAAATTTAGAGAAAATGGTAAATGAAACACCTATTTATAAAATTACGAGTATTTATGGTAGAGATAATTGTGAAAAATTTATACGGAGATTGTATGAGGCCGGTAAAATTATTTACTATAATGAGAATGCTTATTTATGGTTTAAAATTTTAGGATATGAAGTTCCAAATAATGTTATAGCTGACGAAGTATTTTATATAGGAAAATATTTTGTGTCTTTATGTATAATAAAAAACTAACTCTCCCCATAGAGCTATAATTGCTCAAGGACTTCGTTAGTTCTTTTTTATTGTATCAAATTTTATTTTTTAAATCAAGGCTATGATACTATGATAAATGTATATGTTTTTCCTTCAGTAAAGGAGTAACTTTTATTTACTTGATATGGAGAATCTTCATGAAGTTTTCCTGTTCCACGGCCTTCTGCTGATGCTTTATATGAACACGTGATATTAACTTTATTTGAAGTTTGACCTTGAATACCAGCTTTTATTTTATTACAATTTGCTGTTGGATTTGCTTCAGCATTAACCCAGTCTGATTGAACATATATATTATTGAATGTTTTTGGTGGAGTAGAAGGGGTTGTCGATCCACTTGTGCTTCCTCCAGAAGAACTAGAATTATTTGATGAACTTCCATTAGATGGTCTAGAAGATGAGCTAGAAGTAGATGTTTTATTTGAATTATTTGGTTTTTTATTAGTAGAAATGGTTATAACGATTGTATCTCCTTTGGAAATTTGTGTTCCTTCAGCAATACTTTGATTAATTACTTTACCAGAAGATTTAGTAGAGTATTCTTCTTTAAAAGTACATTTGATACCTAGTTTGTCGCATTCATTTTGTGCTTCTTTTTTAGTCATTCCATTAAAGTTTGGAATAGTTACAGCAGTACCTTTAGAGACATATACAATAATAGTATCTTCTAAATTAATATTTTTTCCTTCTTCTATAGAGGTTTTAATTATTTTATCTTTTTCTAGGTTTTCATTAAATTCTTCTTTTATTTCATATTTGATGCCGTTAGTGTCAGCCCAACTTTTGAAATCATTTATGTTATCAAATTTTTTCATAGTAAGTGGTCCTTTTGAGAAGACAACGTCGACAGTAGTTCCTTCTTCGATGATATCGCCTTCTTTATAATTACTTTCAATAACTCTACCTGATTTAATATTATTGTCATATCTATCTGAATAATTAATTTGTAGGTTATTTTCAACCATCCATTTGGTAATTTCAGACATGTTTTTGTTTTTTAAATTAGGTACTTTAATTTCTTTACCTTTAGAGATGGTTAGGATTATTAATTCGTCTGGTTTAACGGTAGTGCCTGCTTTAGGACTACTACTTATGACATGTCCTTTTTCTATTTGATTTGAAAATTCATATTTTAACTGATATAAAATGCCATTTCTTCCTAGATAGACTGAGGCATTTAAAAGACTTTCATTTTTTAAATTTTTAAGTTTAATAGGGGATAGAGCTGCTTTATCACCTAAGGAAACTGTAAAGATTATTGGTTCATTTCTTTTTATTTGGCCGGTTTTATTTTGACTTATGATGGTATCTTTTTTGATGTTTAGATTTTCCTCAAAGTTTATAGATACATTATTTAGAAAATTTTCATTTATAAATTTTAAAACGTCATCAATGTTCCAACCTGTCATATCAGCTAGTATAATTTCTTTATTATAGTCTGGACCATTTGAAACAACAAAGTCAACAGTGTCAATATTTTTAGTTAATGTTTCAGCTTTTTCACTTTGACTAATTATATTATATTTTTTAGTAGTATCACTATATTCAAAGTCTTGATTTGTTTTAATATCATTTTTTTCAGTCCAGTTAATAGCTTTTGTTAGGTTTTTACTTTCAAAGTTTGGTAAGTAACTTTGAGTTGGAAGCTTTATTATGTTTGTCATATAAAGACCATTGAAAATAGTAGCTGATATAACAAGTAAAGATGTAATCACGGTTGGAGCGGTTTTATTTTTGAAAAATGAATTTTTAAAACTGATAAGGAACCCAGTTACGATGATTAGAAGAAGTGATGCATTGACGATTTGATAAATTTGGTTAATTTTATTTGTGGAGTCAATTACTAAATAGATAAATGCAATGATGGTAATAAGATAGGTTAAAGAAAGAATGATGTTAGTTTTAAAAGGTTTTGAATTTTCATTTTTTTTAATTTCTGCTTTTCTTTCTTTTTTATAAACGTTTTTTTTGTCATCAAAGATTATATCTTTTAGTTCTTTTCTTTTTTCTTCTAATTTTTTTTCTGTTTCTATTTGTTTTGTTTTTAAATTTTCTTCAATTTGTTTTCTTTCAGTTCTTGTTTTATATGTATTATTGTTTTCCATGATATCACCTATAATAATTATACATTAAATATAATTTTAACTAAATATTTTGGTGGTTATTTGTTTTTTATTTGACTATTATTTTACAAAAAAAGATGATTATTTTCATCTTATATGTTTTTTGATTAAACGCATGACTTTTTCTTTTTCATTTTTATTTTTTAATGGATTATGCATTTTGGTTTGAACAGTAGCTATTTGTATGTTGTTTTTTCTTTGAGCTAAATCATCTAAATATTCTTTGGCAATAAAAGCATCATCTTTTGAGTAGATAATTAATGTTGGAACATTTATTTTTTCAATAGCAATTTTAGCTAGAGATTGAGTTTTGTTTGAAAGGATTAGCTTTTTAATTTTTTCTTTACTTAGCTTAGTTTTTTCTTCGCCATAAGGTCTAGCAATTTTTTCGTCACCTTTTTCATAATCGATTTGTTTTTGTTCATCTGCTGTGTAGTTTCCAAATTCTGGGGCAATTAAAGTTAAACTTTTGATTCTTTTGTTTTTGTAGGCTGTTAGAATACCTAGATTACAACCCATAGCATTACAAATTAAATTTGCCTTTTGTCCCATTGGGTTTGCGTGTCTAAAGGCATCAGTTAAGGTACTATTTAAGGTTTTAACTGATGTGAGTGGAAGATTAGCATAGTGTTCAAAAACAATGTTTAGATCTAATCCATTTTCATTAAAAAGTTTTTTTGTTTCATTAAGTTCATCTAAGTTTGCAGAGAAATCTTTATAATATAAGTTATACATTTTTACCTCCTTTGGTTATTTCATTATAACACATATTTTTAAAAATATGTGATGATTTTAGAAAATTGTCTTTCTTTTGATATTTATTTTTTTAATTAGATAGGTAAGTAGTAGAGAAATAATAAATACTATGATAGTGATGATTGGAACTGATAGAATTTGAGTAAAACTATTTATTTGAATAATATTAAAGTGTAGTAAGGAATTTAATATTAGTATATGAATAATATAAATACCTAGTGTACAGTTTGATATGATTTTAATTTCTTTTTTATATATGCTTTCTGATTTGAAGCGATGATGTTTAAAAAATAAGAATATGGCGCAGGCTTCAAAGAAAGTGAAAATTGAAAAGTTGTCATAAAAATAGTCAATGTTTTTTGCTTCGTAGTTTGATACTATGAAAGTTAAAAAGGCACATATGACAACACTTAAAATGCCCAATATATATATTATTTTTCTTTTTTTTAGCGGAATGTCAAAGTTATGCATATAGTATCCTAGTAGAAAATAACTATAGTACTGACATATTATATTAATTGGCATTTTATTTATAATATTTTTTAAGTGTTCAATATAAGGTATAAATGAGATGGAAGTTATTGTTTTTAGAGTGCATGAAATCATAAATATAATAAATAAATATTTAAATATTTGATTTGCATTTTTGTTTTGTGTTATTTTGATTAAGATTGGAGATATTGTATATAATCCAATTATGACAGGGATATACCAAAAATGATATGGACCATTTATTGTTGATATAATAAAACTAGTTAAATTTAATTCTTTGGTGTGCTGAATAAAGACATCATAACAATAGTAAATTATGGACCAAAGAATATATATTAAAATGAGTTTAAGAATGTTTTTTGAAAAAATTTCTTTTATTTTCTTTTCTTTTTGTGGGTTTAAGAAAAAGACGCCACTTAACATAATAAAAATTGGAACTGCACTTCTTACTAAACTATCATAAAAATTGTAGATGTTAAATGTGAATGTGTTGCTTGGGGTAATGTACCAGTTTTGAGCGGATACATGAATTAAGACTACCATGAAAGCAGCAAGAATTCTAAGTAAATCTAGATTATAATTTCTTGTTTTTGTGTTAGTCATTTTTCATCCCTCACTTTCAGTATAGCATATTTTTTGATTTTAATGAATTTTTTGGTGATTTAACTTTTTATTTGCTTTGTTTTTTGTTATACTTATTTTGGTATAAGGAGTGTATATAATGGTTAAATTTTTGAAGGAAAATAAGTTTTGTTTATTAATTATTTTTTTAATTTCTTTAGTTGTTGCTGGTCCATATATTTTTACTAATCAGTTCACTTGGACTCATGACAGTTTATATCATTATATTAATATTGCAGCTATGAATGAAAATATCGATTTATCCTTAGGGAAAATTTTTTCTGATAAAGTAATTGGAACGATTGCTTATGATTTTGGTTGGGGAAGTGGGATATTTTATCCATCTTTTGCATATTATATTGCTGTTTATATGTTTAAAATTTTAAATGTATTTGGAATATCTAGCATTTTTACTATTTTAAAATTATGTGATTTTTTGGCTATTTTTTTAGCTGGATTTTTCATGTATGTTTTTTGTAAAAAAGTATTAAAAAATAAGACGGCTGCTTTGGTTTCTTCTATTATTTATATTACGTTTCCTTATTTTTTTATCGATATTTTTGTTAGGGGAGCATTGGCAGAAATGTTTTTATTTATGTTTGTACCAATGGTGTTTTTAGGGCTTGAATATTTATTTGAAAAGGATTATTTGTATTTTTATATTTGGTTTATAATTGGTTATGTTGGTGCAATTAATTGTCATTTGGTTTTATCTGTTTATTTAACTATTTTTGTACTGCTTTTTTTACTTTTTAATATTAAGAAAATATGGGATAAAAATGTAATAAAAAAATTATTTGTCGGTGGTTTAGTTATTTTAGGTATTTGTGCGCCTTTTGTTATTCCTTTATGTTTTCATACTTTGTTTGGGGATTATACTATTTATATTGATGGGCTTTCTTATACAGTGGATAAGGTTTTGGATACAACTGTTGGTTTGAAAGATTATTTTTCTTTAGAAAAACCGTTAGCTTGGACTGGCGAGATTGTTTTTACAATTAGTATTACGGCACTTCTTTGTTTGATTGGTACTTTGCTAAAGTTTAAGAGGATTGAAAAGGGGTCAACTTTAAAAATTTATTTGGTGCTTATTTTAATTACGTTATTTATGTTATCACCACTTTTTCCTTGGAAATATGTGCCAGGAATGCTTTTAAATATTCAGTTTGTTTGGAGACTTGGTCTATTTTTGGCATTTTTTGTTTCTGTTTGTGCAGGTTATATGTTTGTATCTTTGAGATGGCCTAAAGTTTTTGCTTCTTTAGTTGTTGGGATTTCACTTGTTTGGGTATTTACTTTTGATAAAATGGTAATTATGCATAGTTATGATGAAAGTGAAATAGATATGAGCAGGCAAGGGCCAGCTACATTATTTTATATTCCAGCAGCAAGTTATAAGCATTTGGATTATGTAGAAAAAAGAAGTAAGGATATTTATGTTTTAAAAGGTGAAGCTAAAATTGATAATGTAATTTCTAAAACTCCTTATTTAGAGTTTGATGTAAAAACTAAGGGAGCAGTTTTAGAATTGCCTCGGTATTATTTTTTTGGATATGAGTTAACTTTAAATGGTGAGAGGCTTAATTATAAAGAAAATGAGAAAGGTTTTATTGAAATTAAAGTTAATGAAAGTGGGAAAGTTATTTTGAAATATACTGGTGGGGCAGGTTATAAAATAGCGCTTTGGATTCAAATGCTTACGCTTTCATTTAGTTTAATATATGTTATTAAGAAATGGGAGATGGAGTGCCGTGGATAGATTAAAAAACTATTTAAGTTTAATTAGGGTTAAGCATTATATTAAAAATATACTTATTTTTGTACCTTTAGTGTTTAGCGGTTTATACAAAGATAGTTTTAATGTAGGTATAACTATTTTAGGTTTTATTTTATTTTGTTTAGTTTCTTCTTTGGTGTATGTTATTAATGATATATGTGATATTGAAAAAGACAGGTTACATGAGTTAAAAAAATATAGACCTCTTCCATCTGGGAAGGTTAGCATTAAAGAGGCTTTATTTATTATCTTGTTTTTAAGTTTTGTTTGTATTATTTTGTCATTTATTATATATAGATATGTTTCTGTTTATCCAATAATATTAGCCTTAGGTTATATTTTAATTAATATTTTATATAGTAAGTGGCTCAAAAATATAGTTTTAGTTGATGTTGTAATATTAGTGGTTGGATTTTTGATTAGAGTGTTTTTTGGCTCACTTTTAATAGAAACATTTATTTCTAATTATTTATATTTAACGGTAATGGCTGGAGCTTTTTATTTAGGTTTTGGTAAAAGACGTAATGAAATAATTAAAAATAGTGATAAATCAAGAAAAGTGTTGAAATATTATAATAAGGATTTTTTGGATAAGAATATGTATGTATGTTTAGCTTTAACTATAGTGTTTTATTCTATGTGGGCAACAGATCCGGTTATATCTTTAAAAAATAGCAATTTATTTATTTGGACGGTTCCAATTGTGATGCTTATATTTTTTGAATATAGTTTAGTGATTGAAAGTGGTAGTTATGGTGATCCAGTTGAGGTTTTAACGCATAATAAAGGCCTTTGGTGGACAGTTATATTTTATATTTTTGTTTTATTTTTGATTATATTTATATAAGTTATTTATCTTTTTAAACATTTAATATTTGACTGATTTATTTGGAATTTTGTAATAATTTTGTTATACTTGTATATAGAATTGGTTGGTGATTATTTTGCGAACATTAAATTCTTTAAAAAATATTATAGGAAATTTTGCGAATAATATAGTTTTAAATTTACTTAAGTTTGTATCTAGGATTATATTTGTTAAGGTTTTAGATGAAGTATATTTAGGTGTGAATGGTCTTTTATCTAATGTACTGGGCATTTTAGCTTTAGCTGAGCTTGGAATTGGCACGGCTATTAATTATAGTTTATATAAACCACTTGCTGATAATGATACAGATAAATGTAAGAAACTTATGAAATTTTATAGGTTTGCTTATAGGATAATTGCTTTGGTAGTACTTGTATTAGGTCTTGTATTACTTCCATTTTTACCTTGGTTTATTAAAGATACATCAGGTATTGAAAATCTTAATATTATATATTTGATTTTTCTTGCGAATATGGTTATAGGTTATTTATTTTCTTATAAAAGGACTTTGATTACGGCTGATCAGAAGAACTATAAAATTACACCGTTTTTGATTTTGTCTAATTTGATAATGACGGCTGGTCAGATTATTATTTTACTTGTATTTAAAAATTACATTTTATATTTACTTGTTCAAACGTCATGTATCTTTTTAGAAAATATTTTAGTAAATAGATATATTACAAAGTCTTATCCTTATTTGAGGGAAATTAATGAGGCTGGTAAGTTAGAGAAAAATGAGTTAAAGGAAATTAAAGTTAATATAAAGTCATTAATGTTTCATAAGATTGGAAGTTATGTATTAACGGCGACAGATAATTTAGTTATTTCTAAGTTTATTGGAATTGTAACAGTTGGTATTTACTCTAATTATGTGATGATTCATAGTGCGATTAGTAGTTTTATATATGTTTTTGTAAGTAATGTGACGGCTTCTTTTGGAAATCTGATTGCGGAAGGCGATAAAGAAAAGCGGTTTAAAGTATTTACAGAAATGGATTTTATTACTTACTGTTTATATGGGGTTTCGGCTATTTGTTTATTATTTACTTTTAATCCATTTATTGAATTTGTGTTTGGTTATAAGTTTGTTTTACCTTTTATAGTAGTTTTACTTATAATGATTAATTATTATTTAGTTGGATTAAATCAGGTTCCTATTATTGTTCAATCGGCAGCTGGGGTTTATAAATATGATAAGTATGTGCCTTTAATTGAGGCTTTTGTAAATCTTGTTTTAAGTATTATTTTTGTTCAATTTATGGGAATTTCTGGTATTTTACTTGGAACTTTAGTTAGTTATTTGTTACCTTTAATTATTAAGCCTTTTGTAGTGTTTAAATATGTTTTATTTAAAGATATTAAGCTTTATTTTAAGTCATTTTTTAAGCAGCTATTTACTTTAATTTTAGCTGGGACACTTGTATTTTTAATAATTAGCTTTATTAAAGTTCCGGTGCTTGTTCAAGTAATTATTAATTTCTTAATTTCACTTATTATTCCTACTTTAATAATTATTTTAGTTTATAGGAAAACTGATGAATTTAATAGTGCGAAAGATAGAGTTATGTTTTTATTTAATAAAATAAGAAAGAGAGCGTAATATGAAGCATGCATATTTGATTATGGCGCATAATGAGCCTTATATTTTAGAAAGACTTTTAAAACTTATTGATGATGAACGTAATGATATTTATGTTCATATTGATAAAAAATGGAAGGATTTTAATTTTGAATATTTTAGAAAAATAGTTAATAAAAGTGAACTTATTTTTACTAAAAGATTAGATGTTAGATGGGCAAGTTATACGCAAATAGAGTGTGAAATGGTTTTGTTTGAAGAGGCTTCTAAGAAAAAATACAAATATTATCATTTAATTTCTGGTGTGGATATGCCGCTTGTTAGTCAAAATGTTATGCATGATTTTTTTGATAATTCTAATAAGGAATTTGTGTGTTTTGATAGACATGATGCTATTTTGGATGGTGCATTAGAAAGAGTTAAGTTTTATCATTTTTTTGTTCCATGGGCTAGAAGTAATAGTAAAATAAAGCGTTTATTTTTTAATAAATTTCATTTTTGGAGTATAAAAATTCAAAAGAAATTAAAGGTAAATAGAGTAAAAAAATATAATTTAGATTTTAGAAAAGGAGCAAACTGGGTTAGTATTACTGATGAGTTTGTAAGATATGTTTTGAGTAAGAAAAATGAGTTTAAAAAAATATTTAAATATAGTTATTGTGCGGATGAATTATTTATCCAAACTTTACTTTATAATAGTGAATTTTATAAAAATGTAGTTAGTTTAAAAAATGATGATTATGTTTCTATAAAAAGATTTATAGATTGGAATAGGGGACAGCCTTATACTTTTAGATTAGATGATTATGATTTGATTATGAATAGTGGATGTTTTTTTGCAAGAAAATTTTCTAGTAAATTAGATAAAGATATTATTGATAAAATATATACGAAGGTAGCTGGTAAAAATGACAAAAGTTAGTATTATTGTACCATTTTATAATTCAAAGAAATATTTAAAAAGATGTTTAGACAGTTTGGTTAAGCAAAGTTTAAATGATATTGAAATAATTTTTGTGAATGATGGTTCAACCGATGGTAGCGAAGAAATTATTTATGATTATTTAAAAAAAGATAATAGAATTAAACTTTTTAATAAAGAAAATGGTGGGCAAGCATCCGCACGTAATTTAGGGTTATCTAAGGCAACAAGTGATTATGTAATTTTTATTGATAGTGATGATTATGTAGAAGAAAATTTATGTGAGGAACTTTATAATAGTGTTAAAAATGGGTATGATATAGTTATTAGTGATTATTATATTGTATCTAATGAGGTTAAAAGTTATCATAAAATTTCTAAATGCGTAGAGGGAGAGATTTCTTTAAAAGAATATTTACTTACAGCGGTGTGTCCTTGGAATAAAATTTATAGAAAAGAATTTTTAATTAAAAATGGTTTTGTTTTTCCTGAGGGAATTATATATGAAGATTATGCTTCTATTCCGACGCTTGTTAATTATAATCCGAAGGTTTATTATTTACCAAAAGCTTTTGTAAATTATATTCATACTGAAGTGTCTACAATGAGAAGTGATGAATATAAGGAAAAATACGAGAATATTTTTGAGGCAACTGATTTTTTATATGAGCATTTATATAAAGGTGAATATATTGAAGAGCTTGAATATTTGATAAGTTATCATTTTCTTTATTTGGGTTCACTTAATTTTTACAAATTTGAGAAATTTGAACAGTTAGATAAAATATCTGATTTTATGAAGAAAAAATTTCCAAAATATTTTAAAAATAAATATGTTAGGAAGATGAGTTTGAAAGAAAAAGCACTTATGCGACTTTTTTATCATAAAAGGTATAATGTAATTAAATTTATTCAAAAAATTAAGAGGTGAAAGAATGCGTGAGAAGATAACAAAAGATAATATAATTAAGGTTTTGATTACAATTTTATTAATTCAATTACCTTTTTTAGATATGCTTAGAACGACCGCTTTTAAGGATATTGAAATATTTGGTATTGCTTTGATTGAACTTGGTAATATTATTTTAATCGGGATTTCATTAATTATTACTTTTACAAAAATAAAATTAAAAGATATTTTAAAATATATTGGTTTTATTTTAATTGTTATTATTTATATTGTTTTACATTATTTTAATATTATTAAGTTTGATACTAATATTTTTCCGGATGCTGATTTTAATTTTATTACAGAAACATTTTATATTTTAAGGGTATATGTTTTACCTTTAACGTTATTGTATGTTTTATTTTATAATAGACAAATTTTTAATAAGGAATATTATTTTAAAATTATAAAAGTGATTATTGGTATTATTTCTTTTAGTATTATTATTTTAAATATTTTGAAACTTTCTTATATTTCATATAGTGCGGAAAAAAATCATGTACTTTATAATATATTTGATTATTTCTTATATCAAGGTGATTATAAACAATTATCATCTAGGGGCTTTTTTGATTCGGCAAATGAACTTTCAGCAATACTTTTTATGCTTATGCCTATAAATATTTATTTGTTATATAAGGAAGGTAAAAAAAGTAATGTGGTATTATATGTATGTCAATATATTGCAATGGTACTTTTAGGTACTAGAACATCGGCTTATGGAGCGTTTTTGATTAGTATAGTGTCTTTTGGTGCTTATGTATTGCTTGTTTTGATGAAAAAAGAAAAGATAAGTGAGTCGTTTAATGTGAATTTTATAGTGGCATCTTTGGCTTGTACAGCATTTCTCTTTATTTCACCTTTTACATTTGGAAGGATGAATGAGGGGACTCCTGATTTTTCTATTAAGGATCAAACAGCTTATACTGATTTGGAAAATGTAAAGATTGAAGATTTAGATAAGTTAATTGAAAAATATAAAAGTGAATATTTGATTAATGATGCTTATTTAAAAATGTATCCTTTAAAAAATGACCCAGAGTTTTGGCTTTCAATGGCTAAACGTGATAAAGCGCTTAATAATGATAATAGAAGAATGAAAATTGATATTATTAATAGAGTAGAGGAACGTAATAATAATTCTTATGATAAATGGCTTGGTATGGGATACACACTTAATTTTATGGATTTAGAGCGTGATTATGTTTATCAATATTATATTTTTGGAATTGTTGGATTGTTGCTTTTAATTGGACCATATTTTATAGTTTTAATATATTTAGCAGTTAAAGGGCTTAGAAATTTTAATAAAAATTTTAAATTTATAACTATTTTAGGATGTATGAGTGTGGTGCTTGGACTTTTAATTGCTTATTATTCTGGTCATGTGTTTGGCTGGGTTAGCCCAATGATGTATTTGGTAATGTTTTTAGCTTTACTTATTTGTATTATTTATGATAATTGTGAAGTTTTGAAAAAAGTTAAGAAGGTGAAAAAGTGAAAAAGAAGATTTTGTTATTTATTTCAATTTTTAGTGTTGGTATTTTAGTTACTTATCCGGCTTTTGCACCTTCGCATGCTTTGGATAGTTATTGCACTATTTTTAATGGTTATAATAATACTGCTTCTATATTTTTACAAAATGGAAGAATTTTTAGTGCGTTTTTAATGTGTTTTTATGATTTGATAAGTTTACCAGTTGATTCGATGAATTTTGTTGCTTTATTTTTCTTTAATTTGTTTTTGACTTTAGCTATTTTGAAATTATATTTAGTATTCAGTAAAAATAGAGAAGATAAAGCTTCTTTGGCTATTTTATTAGTTAGTACGTTTATGATGTTTTATGGGCCACTTATTACAGAAGTATTGTTTTTTAATGAAGCAATGATTTTTGCTTTAGGTATTTTATTAGTTGTTTTAGCTGCGGATAAGTGTGTTTTAGGTGGTATCAAAAATTATATTATATCTTTGATATTAATGATTTTAGGAGTAACTTGTTATCAAGGAATCGCTTGTTATTTCTTTGTGATTTTATTGTTAATACTTATGAGTTTAAAAATAGAAAGTAAAGAAAGCTTTATCAATTTATTTAAGAAGATTGGTATAGGAATTATTATATATGGAATATCATTTTTAACGTCATTTGGAATAGTCCAAGTGGTTAATACTGTTTTTGATAGTCAAGTAGCTAAATTTGGAGAATTTGATATAATTTCGAATTTGGTTAAAGTATTTACTGATTTACTTCCAACATCTTTAGAAAATTTATTTGGTTTTATAAATGTTAAATATTATTATATTTTAGTATTTATAATTTTAGGATTAGCAATTTATCTATTTATTAAGAATGACAACAAGGTTATTAAAGGAATTCTTTTATTTGGTGTTTTATTTGCAGCAATTGTAATGCCTTTTGTTCCTAATTTGGTTATGGCATCGGATAGTAATTATACGGCCGCTCGCATGACTTTAACAATAGGTAGTTTACCTAGTATATTAGTTTTATATTTGATTTTTAATTATGAGTTTAATGTTAAATTGAATTATGTTTTTATAGGAACTATTTTAATATTTATGTTATTATCTTTTTATAGTATTCATCAAAATACGATGATTAGTTTTAGAAGATATAAAGAAGATGTGAAATATATTAATTCTATTGTTCAAGAGATAAATTCTTATGAAAATGATACTGATATAAAGATTAAAAGGATTTATTATGCAAAAGATACTAGTGTGAATTATTATTATAGTTTTGGGCATGCGAATGGAGCAAATATAAGGTTGCTTGCTGTTGATTGGGCTTTAGATTGTGCATTTCCAGTCTATACTTATAATAAGTATGGATTTAAGAAAATGAGTGATAAAGATTATAAGAAATATTTTAAAGATAAAAATTATGATGAATTTGACGATGAACAATTAGTGTTTGATGATGATACATTATATTTGCTTTTATATTAACGAAAGTAGGGAATTATGATGAGGATTTTAAAAAATAAAGTTAATATTTATATTGTTTTAATTTTTGTATTTACTTTAATATTTAGTTTGCTTATTCCTATGGGTGGAGATGATTGGGGTAATTATTTACGTAAAGGTGCTTCATTTTCTAATATTATTAGTACGGCTCAGTCATTTTATATGACTTTTGAAGGACGGTTTTTTAGTCGAATTTTTGATTTTTTGTTAGTTCCTAATGGAGTATTACTGGCTATAGTAAAAGCAAGTTTGATTTCTTTATTATTTTATTTAATGTATAGGCTTTTTAAGGTAGAAGAGAAACATTTACCTTTGATTTTAATGGGTATTTTGTTTGTTGATTTTGAGACTTTTGCGCAAGTTTATGTTTGGAGAACTGGGTGTGTTACTTATTTGTTTCCTTTAGTTTACGCATTTGTATTAATTTTTATTAGAAGAAGAAATATATTTGAAGATGATAGTAAAATTAAATGGTGGAGTTATTTATTTATTCCTTTAACGTTTGTTTTTTCCATGTTTACTGAGAATACAGCGATTGCAATTATTTTTATTTGTTTACTTAATCTTATATATTATTTTGTTAAATATAAAAAGATTGATATTCCTATGCTTTTGTGTTTAATAAGTGCAATTATAGGTTTTTGTTTAATGTATTTTAGTCCTGGTACACAAAATAGAGCTAATACTAACGATGTTTTTATGACACTTTCTTTTGTGGGGAAAATTTTATATAATATTCCAAATTTAGTAAATTATACTTTTATAAAAAATTCATTTATTACTATTTTATTAATTATATTAATGAGTATAATTGTTTGGAAGAATTTTAATAATAAAGTTTTGAAATATTTGTTTTTAGGATTTATTATTATTCCGGCTGGATTTACATGTTTAATTTATACTATTTCTTCTTTTTTTACTTTGCCTAATCTTTTTTTAAAAATTTTAAATTCTAAGAATATTTTTATTGATATATATTGGATTTTATTTGTAGTTTTATTCTTGTTTTTAGTATTTAAATATTTGAAATTTGATAAAGAAATTATTTACTTTTTAATTATTGCTTTGGTTACTGGTGGAGCAATGATGATGTCACCAATATGGGGTGGAAGAACAGCTTCTATAACGTCATTTATGCTTTTTATGGTTATTGGCTTTTGCTTTAAAAGAATGAATTTGTTTATTTTTAATAAGAAATGGATATTTATTTTAGGCAAGATTTTATGTTTTTCATTTATGATTTTGTTTACTATTTACAGCATTTATATTTATAATTTAAATATTGATAGAAATAAGTATATAAATTATCAACTTGAAAATAGGGCGAATGAAATAGAAGTTATAATACTTCCTGGTTATTATACATGGAATTTAAATACTTGGGGATCAGATGGTGATTTTGCTTATAGTTTTAAAGATGCTTATGGAATTGATAGAGATATGGAATTAATTTATGTTAGTAAAAATGATACTGCAGTTGATGTTGATAAAATAAAATCATCTAGTAAGTTGAAAGGTTAAAATATAGTTTTTAATCTTTTTATTTGTGTGATATAATAATTATGGAGGTATAGATATGCCTAAGAAAAAAGTGATGTTTATATCTAGTACTGGTGGTCATTTGGAAGAATTACTTAGATTAAAGACTTTATTTAAAGATTATAATTATTCTTTGATAACAGAGAAAACTAAATCTAATTTAAATTTAAAAAATAAATATAAGAATGTTTCTTTTTTAGTTTATGGAACCAAAGATCATTTGTTTTCTTATATATTTAAGTTTATTTTTAATGTTTTTAAAAGTTTTTTTCTTTATTTTAAATATAAACCTAAATATATTGTGACAACTGGAACACATACAGCGGTACCAATGTGTTATATTGGTAAACTGTTTAGAAGTAAAATTATTTTTATTGAAACATTTGCGAATAGAGAGACTTGTACATTAGCAGGAAGAATGATTTATCCAATTGCCGATAAATTTATTGTACAGTGGGAAGAAATGCTTAAATTTTACCCTAAAGCTGAATGTTGGGGGTGGATATTTTGATTTTTGTTACTTTGGGAACTCAAGATAAAAGCTTTGAAAGATTACTAGATGCAGTTCAAAAACAAATTGATTTAGGCAATATAAAAGATGAAGTAATAGTTCAGTCAGGTTATACAAAATTTAAAAGTAAAGATATGAAGATATTTGATTTGGTAAATCGTGATAAATTTGATGAATATATGTCTAATTGTAGTTTATTAATTACGCATGGCGGCGTAGGATCTATTATTGGCGGACTTAATCATGGAAAAAAAGTTATTGCAGCAGCAAGACTTAAAAAATATAAAGAGCATACCAATGATCATCAGATTCAAATTATTGAAGCTTTTTCTAATGAAGGATATATTTTATCTTTAGATGATTTTGATAAACTAGATACGGTTTTAAAAGAGGCAGAGTCCTTTAAACCAAAAAAATTTATTAGTAATACTAATAAATTTGCAAGTAAATTAAGTGAATATATTGATAATCACTAAGAGCTATTTTAGCTCTTTTAAATTTCCCATTTCATGATTGTTTTAAATTCGTTATTTTGATCTTCTTTGAATGCTTTATGAATATCATTGACACTTTTTACAACAATTTCACTAGAAATAATATTATTTAGATAGTCTTTTGCTTCTGGGTAATTATTTAAAAAATTGATTGCTGCTTCGAAGTCTTCATAACCACTTCGACTGTTACCTAGAACTGTGAGACCTTTTTCTAATATTATTCTAGTATTAATTGGAATTTTGTTTTCTGATACTCCAAGTAAGGCAATACTGCCTTCTGGATTAATATAATCAATAATTTGGTTAATGGCTGATTCGGCATTTGGCCCTCCAACACATTCAAAAGCGTGATCTACAGTTAAGTTTTCTGGAATATCTGAAATTGTGTAAGTTTGGTCTGCAAAACCGAAATATCTTAGTTTTTCTTCAGTGGTTCCAAATACGATTATAGTTGCATTTGGAAATGTTTTTTTAAGAATTAGAGAAGTAACAAAACCTAAATTGCCATTGCCCCATACACCAATTGTTTGTTTTCTTAAATGACTGTAGTGATTGAAGTGTTCTAACGCATTCATAGCAACGCTCATGAGTTCTAAAAGTACGGCTATTTTGTCTTGAATGTTTTTGTATGGAATGATTCTATTTCTGTTTATATATACAAGATTTTGCATGAATCCATCATAGCCGCTTGATTTAAAGTAGCTACCTTGACGATAGTTTTCTTTAATTATATCATCTTTGGTAGTAGGAGTATTAGGGATTAATACTACTTTGGTTTTCGGTTTATATTCACCTTTAGGGTCATATATGATTTCTCCTACAGCTTCATGAATTAGAGCCATTGGGAGTTTATTTTTTAGGGCTTCTTTGCTTCGATTTCCTGTATAGTATCTTTGATCGGCGGCACATATTGATAAATATGTCGGTCTTATTATGACTTCATTTTCTTTTAATTTTTCTTCTATTAAATCAGTTCTTATTTGTTTTGGTGAAAATAAGCGATATGATTGATTAATCATTTTGTGCGCTCCATCAATATGGCATTAGCAATTTTTAAATCGTGCATAGTTGTTATTTTTATATTAAATACTTCACCGGGAACTAATTTTACAGTTTTATTTTTAAGTATGTATATTTTACATGCGTCTGTTAGGACTTGTTTTTCTTCTTTATTTAATTCGTTATACAATGTCATTAATTCTTTTATTTTAAAACTTTGTGGTGTTTGTCCTTGGTACATGGTGTCTCTTTTAGGAATGTTTGAAATTGTATCATTATTTTTTGATTCAACAATGGTGTCAATTGCTGATATTACTGTATCGGTTGCTCCAAATTTTTTACATGTTTCAATATTATTTTCGATAATTTTTTGGGTGATGAATGGTCTTACAGCGTCGTGGGTGACAATTATATCGTCATCTTTTAAACCGAAGTTTTTCTCGATATATTTACATCCGTTCATAATTGTTTCATTGCGGTCACTGCCACCAGCAACTAAGATAATGTTGCTTTTTTGGGGAAAATATTTTTCTATAAGGTCATTAGCATAAGTTAGCCATTTACTTGGACAACAAACTAATATTTTATCGAATTTTCCTGATATAAAAAACTGTTCTATTGTATGAATTATAATAGGTTTTGAGCCTAACATCATAAATTGTTTGGGTAAGTCTGTATTACCCATTCTAGTACCGGATCCACCGGCTAAAATTTCTGCATAAATCATTTTTTTACCTCCAAATTAATTATAACATTAATATTTTGAAGTGTAAATTTTAAATTTGTAGTATCTAGTATTTATATTTTAATTTTGATATAATTATTTATAGGTGGTAGTGATGCATCAGTGTGATAGAATAGCTTTTTATGATAATTTGAAATTTATTTTAATATTATTAGTTGTTTTTGGTCATGTACTGGGGTGTAATCTTGATGGTGGATATATTACAGGAATTTATCTGTTTATTTATGCTTTTCATATGCCGTTATTTGTTTTTATTACGGGCTTTTTTTCAAAAAGATTGGAAGATGAAAATGGAAATTTTAGATTAAATAATGTTATTAGTTATGTTTTACTTTATTTAGGATTTAAAGTTTTACTTTTTATTTTTATGCGATTTATTTTACATCAAGATATAGCTTTTTATTTGTTTACTGAACACGATGCCCCTTGGTATTTACTAGCCTGTGCATTATGGTTAAGTATTACTTATTTGGTTAGGAATGTTAAATCTAAGTATATGTTTGTTTTTAGTATTTTGTTTGCTTTGATAATTGGTTATGATTATTATGTTGAAGATGTATTTGTGTTATCTAGGGTTATCGTATTTTTTCCATTCTTTTTGTTTGGATATTATTTATCTGATAAGAGGCTTAATATGTTTATTAATGTTTTGCATAAGCGTAAAAATCAAGTTTTATCTTTTTTGTTTTTAGTTATTCTTTTGATTACTTTTATATGTTTTGCAGAAAATCTTGATTTTTTAAGACCTTTTGTTTTAGTATCTTATTCTTATGGTTTTACAATTCCGTTTATTGATAATGTTTATTTTGTATTAATTAGATTATTTTGTATGTGTTTGGCTTTTTTAATGATGTGGGCAGTTATTTCTTTAGTTCCTAGAAGAAAAATGTTTTTTTCAAAAATTGGACGGAGAACATTACAGATTTATATTTTGCATTTGTTTTTTGTTTATTTGGTGTTTTATACAAGAATTGAGGGTTATTTGGCAAACTTTTTTGGAAATATTTGGCCGTTTGTGTTATTTGTTTTACCTATTTTATTGACATTTTTGTTGTCATTTAGGTTTTTAGGTAAGCCTTTTAATAAAATAATGGGTTTAGAATATAAAAAAATTTTTAATAATTTAAAGTAGGTGATAGAATGTATAAGAAAATAGATGATGCAGTTATGAAAAAATTACATGCTGTTCAGGTGGAAATATTAAACGAAATTGTACGTGTTTGTGATGTACTTAATATTGATTATTATTTAATAGGTGGTACTTTACTTGGAGCGGTGAGACATAAAGGATTTATTCCATGGGATGATGATGTTGATCTTGGTATGCTTAGAGATGATTATGATTTGTTTATAGCAAAAGCTCCTAGTATTTTAAGTGATAAATATGATTTACAGTGTTACGAAACAGATGAAAAGTGTTATTTTCCATTTGTTAAAATTCGAAAGAAAAATACTATTTTCAATGAAGAAGAAATAAAGGATTTAGATGTTAATAAGGGCATTTTTGTTGATATTTTTCCGATGGAGGTAATTGATAATCCAAATAGTAAAAAACTTAGAATAGATGCAATGTTTATTAAAAATATTTGGGAGGTAGTGCTTTTAAAGACCGGTGTTTATCAAAGCGTAAAAGAAACTAGGCATCATATTTTATCTAGATTTTTGAATATATTTAGTTTAAAATGGCTAAAAAAATGGCAAATGAAATTATTAAAAAGTCAGAATAAAAGTGATGGTAAATATATTTCTATTTTAGTTGGGGCTTATAATTATAGAAAAGATACTTATGAAAAGGATAAACTAATTCCGCCTTCTTTCGTTTGGTTTGAAAATCAAAAGTATAAAAGTTTTGCGGATTATAATTATTATTTAGAGCATTTGTATGGTGATTATATGAAACTTCCGCCAAAAGAAAAAAGGGTTAATCATGCACCAGATGAGATTGTTTTTGATGTAAATAAACAAGAGTAAAATGTGAATATAGTTTTTAGTAAGATAAAGTTAGGTTTTTCCTAGCTTTTTGTTGTAAAAATTTATTTATTAAGATATAATAAATATTAGCAAAAGTTGTTTTGTATTATTTAAAAGCATTATAGAAAAGGTTGATGATTAATGAATAATTTTATTTTTTGTTTTATTTTATTTTTTATTGTTTGTATTTTCATAATTTATACTTTTAATTTACAACAATATTTCTTTAAATTAAAAGTAAATAGGAAAAGTTTGATATGTATTGGTGTTTTATTTGTTTCTGTATTTTCTATTTTAACGGTTACAGCTGGTGAAAATGAAAAAAGTACTCAGGTAAAAAAGATGTCATTTTTAGATGATAATTCTAATGGTATGATTCAAGACATTTCATTAAATAAAGTAGTAATTGTTGGAGATTCACGAATGGAACTTATTGCTTCTAAGGAAGATGAACTAGATATTCCAAATAATTTTATTTTTGATGCTTTAAGTGGGGCTAGAAGAAAATGGCTTATTGATTCTGGCAGGCCAAAGTTAGAGAAAATACTTGATAATAAAGATAATAATTATACTTATCATGTTGTTTTTAATTTGGGAGTTAATGATTTAAATTCATCTGATAATCCTAAGACGTTAGCTGATAAATATTTTGATATTTATAAAGAAATTATTTTTGAATATTCTGATGTTTATTTTTATTTCCTTTCTGTTAATCCGATAGATGAGGATGTTATTGAAGAAAAATTTTCTCCTAATGAAAGAACTAATGATAAAATTGAAGTGTTTAATGCTAGAATGTATGAAAATATGGTTGATTTAAATAATAAGCGTGTAAATTATTGTGATGCATATAATAGATTAAAATTCGGACTTCCTGATGGTTTACATTATGATGATGAAACAGACCAACGTATTGTTGATTTTATAGCTAGAGATTGTATAAATTTTAAGTAATTTAGGGGTGATTTTTTGACAAAGGTGAGTATCATTGTACCAGTTTATAATGTTTCAAAGTATTTAAGAAAATGTTTGGATAGTTTGGTTGATCAAACTTTAAAGGATATAGAAATTATTGCGGTTAATGATGGGTCTACTGATGATAGTTTATCTATTTTAAAAGAGTATGAAAAAAAATATTCTGGTATTTTAAAGTGTTATACTAAAAAAAATGGTGGTCTTAGTGATGCAAGAAATTATGGTTTAAAATATGCGAAAGGAAAGTATGTTGCTTTTGTTGATAGTGATGATTATGTAAAAAAAGATATGTTTTTAAAAATGTATAATTATGCAGTTAAGAATAATTTAGATGTTACTGTAGCTGATACAATTATAAAAGACGAGTCATCAGAATATGTTTTGAAATCTAATTTGAATTATTCTTCTGATGTTTTGAAAAATTATGTTATTGCTTATCCAATGGCATGTATAAGATTAATAAATAGAAATATTTTAAAAGATTTTTCATTCAAAAAGGGAATATTTTATGAGGATTTGGAAGCGATGCCTTCATTTGTATTAAAAACGAAAAAAATAGGTTTTATTGATTATGCAGGATATTTTTATGTTCAAAGATCAGGTAGTATTATGAAACAAAAGGACTTTAATTCTAAACTTTTGGACATTTTTGATGTACTTGATATTAATAAAAAAAGATTATATGACAAATATCCTTTGGAAATAGAGTATTTATATATTACTCATTTACTTAGAAGTGCGACACTTAGATTTTTGGATTATAAAAATAGTAGTGTGTATTTAGAAAAAATAAGAAAAATTATGAAAAGTGAATTTCCTAATTTTAGAAAAAATTTATATTTTAAAAAATCTAGTTTTAAATTAAAAATGGTATGTAATTTAGCTTATGGTGGACATTATAATATACTAAAATTGATTAAAAGAATATTTGATAAGTAGGGTGATTTATTTGAAAAAAATTTTGTTTTTACAAATAAAAGGTAATTCTTTAGGTGGTGTTTGGTTTGTAAATAAGGCTTTAGGTGAGGAGTTTATTAAAAGAGGTTATCATGCTGAAGTTTTAGCTATTCGTAATAACCATCCTGGGATTGAGATTAATGATACACCTTTAAAAATTAATGTTATTAATAATGATGATTTATGGGAAATTGTTCATCGAAGAGATGTGTTAAAGTCTTTAGGTAAAAATTTTTGGAAAACTTTCAAACAATATAGAATAGATAAAGAAAAACTAAATGAAGATTACAGTAAAATGAGTGAATTTATTAAAAGTTATAGGCCTGATTATATTATTGCATCACATTATCAAACTTTATTTGGTGTTCCTTTAGAATATTTATCTAAGGTTATATTTGTACAGCATTCTTCTTTTAAATATTTACTTGATGATAAATATGGTGTGAAAGTTTTGAAAAAATTTAATGATAAAATTGGAAAAATGTGCTGGCTAAGTGATTCTACGATGAAATTAGCTGAGAAATTTGGGTTTAAAAATAATACTTTTATTTATAATCCAAATAAATTTACTACTTTTAAACAAGCTGATGTTGTTAATAACAAAAAAATAGTGGTAATAACAAGAATTCATCCAGAAAAGAGAATTGATTTGATGATTTCAATGGTTAATGATATATTTATGAATAGTAAGTTTCGTGATTGGAAGTTTGAAATATATGGTACTGGAAGCTTTAATGAGAAATCTCAAAATATTTTAAAAGATAGTAAACAGATTTTTTATAAAGGTGTGACTAACGATGTTAGTAGTGTGCTTTTGTCTTCGTCAATTACTTTGAATACCTCTATTTATGAAGGATTTTCACTTAGTATTATAGAAGGATATACATGTGGTATTCCAGTAATTTCTTTTGATTTTGGTGAATCTGTATATGAAGAGATAAGAGATGGTAAGACTGGATTTGTTGTAAAGCAAGGAGATATTGAAA
The DNA here is from genome assembly GCA_944358415.1 of uncultured Bacilli bacterium. Classification (GTDB taxonomy): domain Bacteria; phylum Bacillota_I; class Bacilli_A; order RF39; family UBA660; genus Coprosoma. The sequence continues at coordinate 55,946 of CALVRA010000006.1, forward strand.
CTTTTAAATTAAAATTGATAAATGTATTAAGTAATTTAAAATTATTAAAACAGATGAGTGATGAGTCTAAAAAATTTTCTAAAGAGTTTAATATTAAGGTGATTGTTGATAAATGGGAGGATTTATTTAAGATAGTTAATTAGAAAGTAGGGAGTTTATGCCTAAAATAAGTGTGGTTGTACCTGTTTATAATACTCAACAATATTTAGATAAATGTTTAAACAGTTTAGCATATCAAACTTTAAAGGATATTGAAATTATTGTTGTAAATGATGGATCTACTGATGATAGTCAAAAAATTATTGATGAATATGTGAAAAGATTTCCTAATAAATTTTTAAGCTTTGTTAAGCCAAATGGTGGTCTTAGTGATGCAAGAAATTATGGTATTAAAAAAGCTACTGGTGAGTATATTGGTTTTGTGGATAGTGATGATTATGTTAATTTAGACATGTATGAAAGTATGTATAAAAAAGCTAAAGAAGGAAATTTTGATATTGTTGTTTGTGATGTTAGATATGTTTATAATGATTTTTCTAAAGAAGTTTCATCTTTGGTTTTGAATGACATTTATAATAAAGATGATGTAAAAAAACAGATGGTTAGTATTTATCCAGCTGCTTGGAACAAAATTTATAAGAGAGAATTTTTTGATACTGTTTTATTTAAAAAAGGAATTTGGTATGAGGATGTTGAATTTTTGTATAAATTACTTCCTTATGTGAATACTATTGGAACTGTTCAAAAGCCTTTTGTTAATTATGTACAAAGAGAAGGTGCAATAACAAGTACTTTTGATAGTAGAGTTTACAATTATATTGATAATTTTAATGGTTTAGTTGAATTTTACAAGAAAAATGGTTTGTATGATGAATATTATTTTGAATTAGAATATTGTTATGTTAGGTATTTATATATGACTTTTATTAAATCAGCTTGTCATTTTGATAAAAAGGAATATAAAAAAGCGTGTATAATTGCTAAAAAAAATGTGTTAGAAAAATTTCCTAATTATAAAAAAAATAAATATATAAATGGTTTGTCTGGGTTTTATTTGAAACATTTTAATTTTGTTACACAAAAATTAGTTTATTTATATTATAATAAGCGTTAATATAGGAGGACTTTTTGAATGAGAAAATTAAAATTATATTGCCAAAAATTAAAAGATATGAATATTTTTGAAAATAAATATTTTTCTTTTATTATTATTTTCTTTTTTGCTGTTTTACTTATGTGGCCTACTATTAGAGGAAGTGTTAGAATAGGGGATGATGGCTTTTTTCATTTAGCAAATATTAAAGTGATTGCTGATGGATTGCCATTTTCTATTTTTAGTAAAATTTTACCTGATATTGCAAATAATTTTGGTTTTGGAGTGGGAATTTTTTATCCGCCTTTGCCACATATTGTTGGAGCGTTTATTTATAAATTTATAAAGTATAATACTGGTGGTTCTCATGTATGAAATATTTTCTAACGTTTTAGTAATTTTAGCTATTTTATTAATAATTTTAGCTTTATTTAAAAAAGAAAAAAATAATAATGTGGTATTTGATTTTGTTAATAAACATTATAAACTTTGTTTAATGTTTGTATTTATATTATTTTTGTTTTCAAGATTGTATTTATTTGGAATGGTACCTAATACTATGCATATTGATGAGGCTTCTTTGGCATATAATGCATATAGTATTGTGACTGATGGAGTGGATAGATATACTAATCTTTTTCCAATCTATTTTATGAATTTTGAGGGTGGACAAAGCGCACTTTATACTTATTTAGCTGCTTTATTTATTAAATTATTTGGTTATAGTGTTATTACTGTGCGACTTCCTGCTTTAATTTTTGGTTTTTTAACTTTAGTATTTGGTTATTTACTTGCAAAAGAAGTTGCTGGAAGGAAGATGGGAATTTTAGTGGCATTTTTAATTACAATTTGCCCTTATTTTATTCAAGCTTCAAGATGGGGTCTTGATTGTAATTTAATGCTTGGGATGTTTACTATGTCTAGTTATTTGTTATTAAAGGCAATTAATAGTGAAAATAAATTTAAATTTTTACTAGCTGGATGTATGTTTGGTTTAACTTTTTATTCTTATGCACTTTCATACTTATTAGTTCCACTTTGTTTACTTTTGGTATTGATTTATTTAATTTATACGAAAAAAATCAATTTTAAAAATTTTCTATGTTTTGTATGTCCATTGATTATTTTGGCATTACCACTTATTTTAAATGTTCTTATTAATATGGGACTAATCGGTGAAATTCATACAAGATTTTTTTCTATTCCAAAAATGAGAAGCGATAGGGTAAGTGAGATTGGGTTTTCAAATTTGTTGGAAAATTTATTTGATTTAAAGAATTATTTAATAGGTGATGGTATTTTGTTTAATGCTATCCCAACATATGGACCTTTATATTTATTTTCAGTACCGTTTGTTTTATTTGGAATATTTATTTGTTTTAAAAAATTAATTATTTCGTTAAAAGAAAAATATTTTTGTAATTATAGTTATATTTTAATTTTATTTTTTTCTTTTGTTTTAGGTTTACTTTTGATATTTAATGCGAAATATTTAAATAAAGGGAATGCATTATTTATTGTTTTAGTTATTTTTTTAGCTATTGGACTTGCTTTTTGTTTTAAACGGTTAAAATATTCTTTTTTAATTTTAATTTTATATTTAATTTATTTTGGGAGTTTTTTAAATAATTATTTTTATGTAAGTTATACCCCATCTTCATTTGCAAAAGAAATAAATTATATGAATGCTTTAGAAGATGCGGATTTAAAAAATAAAGAAATTTATTCTATTAATTTAGATGTTCTTAGATGGACTAATGTATGGGCCGGACTTGGTTTAAAGATTGCTCCATGGTATTATAGAGAAGATGCTAAATGTTTTGATAAAATATGTTTTTATGTTCCATTTGAAAATGAGGATGATAAAATATATATTGTGTTAGAAGAAAGGGCATATAATTTAATTGATGATGGCTTTACTTGTAAAAAATATGGAAATATTTATGAATGTTTTAAAGAATAAGTTTTATGTGATAAAATAGTAGATGAGGTGGAGTATGAAAAAGATTTCATTAGTAGTTCCTTGTTATAATGAGGAAGAAGTTATTGAACTATTTTATAAGGAAATTCAAAAGGTAAAAAAAGACTTTGATAATGTTTTATTCGAAATTATATTTGTGAATGATGGAAGTAGTGATAATACTCTTAAGTTGATGCGTGAGCTTTCAAAAAATGATGATGTGAGATATATTTCTTTTTCTCGTAATTTTGGCAAGGAGGCAGCAATGTATGCAGGGCTAGAAGCTTCTACTGGTGATTATGTAGCCATCATGGATGCAGATTTACAAGATCCACCAGCTTTGCTTAAAGAAATGTATGAAATTTTAGAGTCAGGTGAGTATGATAGTGTAGCTACTAGAAGGGTAAGCCGTAAAGGAGAACCTTTAATTCGTAGTTTTTTTGCGAGGAAGTATTATAAACTAATTAATAAAATATCAAAGACGGAAATTGTTGACGGAGCAAGAGATTTTAGATTGATGACTAGGAAAATGGTTAATTCTGTTTTATCTTTGAAAGAGTATAACCGTTTTTCAAAAGGGATTTTTTCTTGGGTAGGTTATAGAACTAAATGGCTTGAATATGAAAATGTTGAAAGAGCTGCCGGAAAAACTAAATGGTCTTTCTTTAAACTATTTTTATATTCTTTAGAAAGTATTGTTGCTTTTTCAACAGCTCCACTTTCTATTGCCTCTGTTTTTGGTATATTATTTTGTTTTATAGCATTTATAATTATAATTTTAATTATTGTTAGGACTTTGATTTTTGGTGATCCTACTAGTGGTTGGCCAAGTATGGCGTGTATTATGTTTTTGATTGGAGGAGTACAATTACTTTGTACGGGAATTATTGGACAGTATTTATCTAAAACTTATTTGGAAATAAAGAAAAGACCTATATATATAGTGGCTGAGACTGATGAGGATTATAAAGATTAGGTGGTTTTTATGAAGGATAGAAATATTGGATTAGATTTGATTAGGTGTATTGCAGTTTTATTTGTTATTTTTGTCCATTTCTTTTTACATAGTTCATTTTATTCTACTAACTTAGGCGGTATAGGTGGTTTTTTATTAAATATTTTTAGATGGTTATTTTTTATTTGTGTGCCTTTATTTTTATTACTTACTGGATATTTAAATAATAATACTAAATTGGATAAAAATTATATATATAAATTATTTAAAGTTTTAATTAGTTATACAATTATTGGAATAATATGTTTAGTATTTAAAAAACTATATTTAAATCAAGATATTACAATTATTCGTGGGATTATTAGTTTATTTAATTTTTCAGCGGTTGATTATGCTTGGTATGTTGAAATGTTTGTTGGTTTATTTTTGTTGATTCCTTTTTTAAATATTTTATATCAAAGGTTGGAGACAAAGGAAAATAGAATCAAGCTTATTGTGGTTTTATTTATTGTATGTTCTTTAACGACGACGTTTAGGGTATTTCATCCAGCAAGATATACGTTAAATTTATTTTCTAATTATTGGGCTTCAGCTTATCCACTTTTATATTTTTACATAGGAAAATTTTTAAAGGATTATCCAATTAATATGAAAAAAACTAAGATGTTTTTCATATTAATATTTTTATTAATTTTGCAGTCTACATTGGTTTATGTAAATTATCGTAATCATACAGACTTGTTTTTTGGGATAGATTATTCTAATTTATTTACTGTTTTAATATCAGTTTTATTATTTAGTATAGTGCTTAAAATAAATTTGAAAAATAGAATATTTATGAGAATTATTACTTTAATTTCTTTAGTATCATTTGAAATGTATTTAATGTCATTTATTGTTGATACTATAGTATATACTGAACTTAATTTTTCTTTTAATAGTACTTTAGATTATTTTAAGAATTTTGTTATTTCAGCGCCTATTATATTATTTTTTACATTTGTATTATCATTTATCGTTAATAAATTTTCAAATTTAATTTATAAAAAGTTTAGAAGTGTATATGATAGAATATGCTTATTTATAAGCAGTAGTTTTAAGAAAGTTATAAAAAAAATAAATTCACATTAATCCGTGAATTTATTTTTTAAATACAAGTAGTTTTGCAAGTACATAATTGGCGATGGTTACAAATACTTGGACAATTAATTTACTTATGGTATCGTCTATATGCATTAGACTATATAGTATATACATTAGGATCATATCCATGATTAATGAGGCAATTCTTGATGAATAGAATTTTATAGCTTCTTTTAATTTTTCTTTGTTTTGAGATTTACTTTTAAAAACAAATATTCTATTAGTAAAATAGGCAAAGGTGACGGCACATATCCAAGATAAAACGTTTGATATTTGAATGCTTAAATCTGATTTATTTGGGAATAGAGCATTTACAAATATTAAATAACTTCCTAATGAGACAAATGTTGTTAGGAATCCTACTATTAGATAATTTAATATTTCCTCGTGTTTTGAATAAATATTTTTAATTTTCTTCATGTTTTTTCTCCTTTTGATTATCAATTATTTCTTTGGCAATATATATTGGCCTTTTTTTAGTTTCAACATAAGTTCTAGCTAAATATTCACCAATTATACCAATGCATAATAACTGAATTCCGCCTAGTAATAAAATTAAAGCGACAATAGTGGCATATCCTTCAATGTTGATTTGGAAAAATATTTTTTGAATAATTACAACGATTAAATATATTATTGAAAGTAGTGAGAAGAATAGTCCTAGGATTGTTGATAACCTTAGTGGGGAAGTGGTAAAAGAAACAATACCGTTGATGGCGTATTTGAATAGTTTCCAAAATGACCATTTTGAACTTCCATTAATTCTTTGATGTACTTCATAAGGCATATAATATACATTATATCCTACCCAGGAGAAAATTCCTTTAGAAAATCTATAATATTCAGTTAGTTCTAAGATTGAATTAACGACGTTTTTTCTAAATGTTCTAAAGTCACTAGCACCATTTACAAATTCTATTTCAGACATTTTGTTAATTATTTTGTAAAATGATTTTTTGAAAAAAGCAAGCACTTTACTTTCGTGACGCTGTTTTTGATAAGCTGTTACAATATCATAGTCTGGATTTTTTTCTAAAAATTCAACCATATCTAAGGTGAATTTTGGGTCTTGCTGCAGGTCTGCGTCAATGATATTTATATAATCACCTTTGGCTTCTTTTAGACCAGCATAAATACCAGCTTCTTTACCAAAATTTCTTGAAAAATTAATTATTTTTATATTTTGATTATGATTTTTAGCTATTTCTTTTAATTCATTTAAAGTATTATCTTTGCTGCCATCGTTTATAAAAATAATTTCGTAAGAATACTTATTTTTAAAAATTTCTTCTACTTTTTTTGCAAATAATTTTACATTTCCTTCTTCATTATAACAAGGAACTACTAATGATACTTTCATATTTACGACCTCTTTCAATTTAATTATATCTTATATGGATTAAAATTTCTAGAGGTTTTATGAAAAGAAGAAAAAAAGGAAGTAATTTTCCTTTTAATTTTCAGCTTCTTCTAACATATTTGTAATGAAAATTCCATAACCTTTATGTGTGTCATTTACAACGACATGAGTGACGGCGCCTATAATATTGTCTCCTTGAATAATAGGAGAGCCACTCATACCTTGGATGATTCCGCCTGTTTTATCAAGTAATGTTTGGTCGGTTATTTCAAATACAAAATTTTTGGTTTTTTGATTTTTATCATTAATTTGAATAATATTAATTTCATATTCTTTTACATTGGTGTCATCTAAAACTGTTAATATATGTGCTTTCCCTTTTTTTATTTCATTAGGTTTGGCAACATGATAAGTTTTGTTGTGGTTTATTTTAGATGTATATTCCCCAAATATTCCTCTAACTGTATTTTCATCTACTGTTCCTTTGGTATCGCTTTTGTTATATTCAGCTTTTTTTTCACCTGGTGATCCATCGGTACTTGGAAGAATACCAGTAACTTTGGATGCGAAGATTGTACCATCTTTAGTTTCAAAGATTTCACCAGTTGTTTGTTCTTGTATTTCATGACCTAATGCACCAAATTTTTTGGTTTCTGGATCGATGAAAGTTAATGTTCCTATGCCGGTAACACTATCTTTGACATATAGTCCTGTTTTGTATATATTATTTTCATCTTTATAAAGGGTTAAAGTTGTGTTTTTTTCTTTATTATTATCGTTATAAGTTATTTCAATATTTTCATTTTGTGCTTTGTTTATTTCAGTGGCCATGTCTTCAATACTAGAAACTGAATTACCATTTATTTTTTTAATAATATCTCCTTTTTTTAAGCCGGCTTTTTGGGCAGGAGATGTATTATTTACGTCATAGGTTCCAACAATTAGAATACCATCTGATTTCAAGGATATACCAATATTTTGTCCACCAGCAATAATTCTATCTGAATAAGCTAGGGCATTTATTGGTATAATAGTAAGTAATAGAAGAAGCACGAAGATAGATTTTTTAAATTTTTTTAAAAACAAATAATCATCTCCTATATATGAATCAGACTACATTATTATTATGGTTTAATATTTTAAAAAAAGTATTAGAAGTTTATGGAATTTAAAAACGTCTACTAATTTAGTAAACGCTTTTTATACATATACGAATAAACCAGCGATGAAAAATGCAATTATACCAATAAGCATTATCCATACGGCTATTTTTTGAACTTTAGGACTCACTTAAATTCACCTCTTATTAATTATATAATATTTTTTTTATTTTTGGAATATTTTTTCTTTAAATGAGTATAATTTGATGAGGGATAAATATGAAAAAAATTTTAAGCAAGATAAGAAGTAATATACGAATTAATAAAAATTTATTTATTTTTTTATTAGTTATTGTAATGGTTGGACTAGCATCTGGAAGTGTTTTTGTGACAATTTTAAATAATGATGATAAATTGATGGTTAGTGAATATTTAAATAATTTTTTAACTAATTTGAATGGAAATAATTTAAATTATAGTGGTACTTTTGTAAATACTTTGATTTTTACGATTGGCGCGGTTATACTTATTTGGTTACTTGGAATATCAGTTATTGGTTTTGCTTTGATTTTGATATTTTTATTTATTAAAGCATTTTCTTTGGGGTTTTCGGTAGCTAGTATTATTGTTAATTTTAATTTTAAGGGTGTTTTGATTTCACTTGCGTATACGATACCACATCATGTTATAAATATGATGGTTTATATTTTAATTTCTTCTTATGCTTTGGTTTTATCTTATAAGTTAATAAGTAGTTTTACAAAAAAGAAAAATTTTAATTTTAAAGATATTTTTAATAGATATTCGTTTATTCTTTTATTTTCGGTTATTATTTTATTTATAAGTAGTTTATATGAGGTTTATGGTGCGCCAATTGTTGTGAAATTTGTGGTTTCTATTTTAAATTAAATATAGCATTTTAGCTATTTTTTTTGTATAATATCTAGTAGGTGATTTATGTGTTATATGCTGTTATTGCAATTCTTTTGCCAAGTGTTTTTGGTTTAAAATTACTTGATTATTTAAAGAGGGGAATTAGTTTAAAAAATTCTTTTTATTATTATATGATTTTACTTTTGGGTTCATCTTTTATTAATAATATTTTGTCATATTTTTTCTTTGATATTAATAGTAATCTTATTGATAATTTTATTTATCCGATATTTTTTAGTAAGTATGTATTAATGTCTGTCTTTGTTAATACGATTATTGTTTTGATTATTATTGTTTTACAAAATAATATTCAACTTGAAGTAAAGGTTAAAAAAGTTGGTGATTTAAATGGAAAAAGTAAAAAGAAAAAGAATTCTTAAAATATTTGGGTTTCTTATTATAAATATATGTATTATTTTAATATTACTTACAATGTATATTAATAATTCTTTTTCTAATGTTTCTTTTGAACAGCTTTTATTTAGTGCACAAACGGCTGAAGGTACTGATAGTGATATGATTATGAATGGTGTTATTTATATTGTGCCTAAACTTTTATTAATTGATTTTTTAATTATTATTTATATATTTTTGAAAAAGAAATTTTTAAAAAATGAAGTTGCACTTAATTTTTATTTTAAAAGAAAAAGCATTTCTTTTAATATTTTTCCAATTTCATTTAAGATGAAGGGTTTTTGTTTAATTGTTTTTATCTTTATATCTTTAGTTTATACTTGTAATGGTATTGGGCTTACTAATTATTTATTTTTTAGTAAAGATACACATTTTTTTGAAAAGTATTATGTAAATCCTAGCTCCGCTAAGATAAAAGCTCCTTCTAAAAAACGTAATTTGATTTATATATATGTTGAATCTTTGGAAACATCTTTATTTTCTAAAGAAAATGGTGGCAATTTTAATGAAAGTATTATACCAAATTTAGAAAAAATAGCTAGAGATAATGTAAATTTTAGTAGTTCTGAGAAACTTGGTGGGGCAGTAATGCTTCCTGGAAGTACTTGGACGATTGCTGGAATTATTGCCCAGTCAGCAGGAATACCTTTAAAATTAGCTACATCTGATGGAAATGTTTATTGGAATTATGATAAGAATTTTTTACCTGGAGCTTATACTTTAGGAGAAGTTTTAGAAGATAGTGGGTATAGAAATTATTTTCTTTTGGGATCTAATGCCGGTTTTGGTGGTAGAAATTTATATTTTTCTCAGCACGGAAATTATACAATATATGATTATTTATATGCTTTAAATCATAATTGGATTGATAAAGATTATAATGTTTGGTGGGGATATGAAGATAGTAAACTTTATAGTTTTGCGAAAAAAGAGCTTTTGAAAATTGCTGAATCTGAAGAGCCTTTTAACTTTACAATGCTTACTGCAGATACGCATCCTACTGATGGGTATTTAGATTCTTCTTGTTCAAAGAAATTTGATGAAAATTATTTGAACTCTTATGCATGTGCGGATAAAATGTTATCTGAGTTTGTTTCATGGATTAAAAAACAAGATTTATATGAAAATACTACTATTGTTATAGTTGGTGATCATTTAAGCATGCAAAGTAATTTAACTGATATGTTTGATATAGATAACGAAAGATATATTTATAATGCTTTTATTAATTCTAAGGTACAAAAGAACAATAAAACAAGGTTATTTTCTTCGATGGATATTTATCCAACCGTTTTAGCGTCTTTAGGATTTAATATTGATGGCGATAGACTTGGTATTGGTACTAATTTATTTAGTGATAAAGAAACAGTTGCAGAAGAGATTGGCATAGATAAGCTTAATGATGAAATTAGCCATAAGTCTGAATATTATAATCAAAATATTGTAATGGATGAGAAAATTAGTGAGAAATAAATATAGCTTTTTAGCTATATTTTCTGTATAATTATTAGTGGAAGTGATGAAATGAAAAAAGTTGTAGTTGGAATGAGTGGGGGAGTAGATAGTAGTGTAGCGGCTATTTTACTTCAAAAGCAAGGATATGAAGTTATAGGTTTATTTATGCGAAATTGGGATAGTACTATTAATAATGATTTTTTAGGTAATCCTAATGATTTAAATGATATTTGTCCGCAGGAAAAAGATTATAATGATGCTTTAAAGGTTTGTAATAAATTAGGCATTCCTTTAAAAAGAGTGGATTTTGTTAAGGAATACTGGGATTATGTGTTTACTTATTTTTTGGATGAGCTTAAAAAAGGAAGAACACCTAATCCAGATGTTATGTGTAATAAATATATTAAGTTTGATATGTTTGCGAAAGAAGCTTTTAAGTTAGGTGCAGATTATATTGCGACTGGTCATTATGCAAGGTTAATTGATGGAAAGCTTTATAAAGGATTAGATAAAAACAAAGATCAAAGTTATTTTTTATCACAAGTTTCTAAAAAACAATTGGAAAAGGTTTTGTTTCCGGTAGGAGAAATGGAAAAAAGCGAGGTTAGAAAAATAGCTCATGAATATGATTTGATTACTGCTGATAAAAAAGATTCTACTGGTATTTGTTTTATTGGTGAGAGAAATTTTAAGAAGTTTTTAGAGAATTATTTACCAAATAATCCTGGAGATATTGTAAATGTTGATACTGGTGAGGTATTGGGTAAGCATATAGGTTTAATGTATTATACAATTGGTCAAAGACGTGGCTTGAATGTTGGTGGAACTAAGGATAGATTATTTGTGTGTAAGAAAGATTTAGATAAAAATATTTTATATGTGGCTATGGGTGATGAAAATAAATATTTAATGAGCTATGCGTGTGAGATTGAAAAAGTTAATTTACTTGATGATTTACCTAGTAAGTGTATGGCTAAATTCAGATATAGACAAGCTGATAATGAGGTTTATACTGAAAAATTAGAAAATGGCAATATTTTAGTTAAGTATCCACAAGGAGTTAAAGCGGTTACTGAGGGTCAGGCGTGTGTTTTATATAATGGTGATGAATGTTTAGGTGGAGGTATTATAAAAACAGTTTATAAGGAGAAAAGGTAAGTTATGAAATCAAGGGTTATTTATTTTGATTTGATTAAAATTTTGGCTATTATAATGGTGGTGATTAATCATTCATATTGGTATGTTTCTAATGTGAGTGAAATAGGAGTTTATATTAATCAATTTTTACTTATGTTTAGTAAAGCAGCAGTTCCTTTGTTTTTTATGGTTTCTGGGGCTTTGCTTTTGAAAAAGAAGACTAGTTATAAAGAAATTTTTTGTAAAAGAATTTTTAGAATGGTTATTGCTTTAGTTTTAATTTGTATTTTATGGACTTTATATAATAATCAGAGTTTGATATCGCTTATTCCTTATTTGTTTAATGGCAGTAGTGAGGATTTTATTCCTTACTGGAGCTGGTATTTATATGCAATGATAGCACTCTACTTAATGACGCCCTTTTTACAGAAAATGCTTAAAAATTTTAATAATAATGATTATCTTGTTTTTATTGGATTATTTTTGCTTTTGCCATCTTTTTTAAAGTTTGTTAGTGCGATTTTACCTATTTTATTAGGTAAGAGTATTGTGTTTAATTCTGAAGTTTTAGATATTATGTTTCCAATACAGATTGGTTATTTTGTGACAGGTTATTATTTATCTAATTTAGAGATTAAAAGTAAATATAAAAATATAAGTATTGCTTGTTTAATTATAAGTTTGGCTTTTTCAACTATATTTTCTTTATATGCAGGTAATAAGGTAGAAGGTGGCAGTACTATTTTAGATAGTTATTTGTTATTTAATACGGTAGTGAGCGCGATTTCAATTTTTATTATTTTAAAATATTATTTTATAAAAGGTTTAAAAAGTGAAAAAATTACAAAGTTTGTTATTAATTTTAGTAATACTATTTTTGGGGTTTATTTGTTTCATGTTTTTGCAATTTTATTTTTGAGAAAGTGTACATGGATACTAAGTGTATTTGATATTAATGGATTTTTAGGTTTGCTTGTAATGGATTTTATTGTTATTGTTGGTATTGCTATTATTGTTCATTTGTTAAAAAAAATCTCTATTTTAAGAAAAATACTATAAAAGATATTGTGGTTCAATGTCAAGTAGTGTTGGTGGAACCAAAAACTAATGATAAATGAACTTATTAAGAGGGCCAAAAAAAGGTCT
>CALVRA010000007.1 GCA_944358415.1 uncultured Bacilli bacterium
TTAAAAGAAGCCAGGGCCTTAGGCGATCTAAGCGAAAATGCCGAATACGATGCAGCTAGAAATGAACAATCAGAAACCGAAAACCGTATAGCTGTCTTAGAAAAGCAAATTGAAAAAGCAATCGTAATTAAAAATGTTAAAACCGATAAAGTTTCAGTTGGTAATACCGTACAGTTAGAATATGTTGGCGATGACGATAAAGAAACATACACTATAGTTGGCGTCAAAGAAGCTGACCCATTTTCTAATAAAATATCTAACGAATCACCAATTGCTAAAGCCATTATGGGTGCTAAAGTTGGTGAAACAAGAGATGTAGATAGTCCAAACGGTCAGTACCAAGTAAAAATATTATCTATAAATTAAAAAGACTGTAATTGTGATATGAACCACGTTTCTTGGACATAGAAACGTGGTTTTTATATAGATTGGTAAGTAGTCGCAAAAATATTAGGATTAGTGCAAAATTCCATAACATATTTATTTTTCTTCCTGCAAATAATCACCCCTACGGTTTCATCATGAAAAGGTTTTCTAATGTATTTATTCACATATCCTATATATTTCATCACTTGCCCAATATATTCTGCCCTCATCTCTGTGACTTTAAGCTCAATAATTACAAAAGAATTATAAATATAATTAAAAAACAAAAAATCTATATAATTATATCTATCACCAATTTTTATTTTCACTTCATTGCCAATATAAGCAAACCCCATACCAAGCTCTTTCAAAAAATCATCCATATTTTCTAAAATAGACTGATGTAAAGCATATTCAGTTAACTTTTCATTTTCATTTTTATTTTTAACCTTAATTAATATTGGATTTTTAATTAAACTATTTACTTTAGGTTCTCTGGTATCTACATTTTTGCCTATTCTTTCATACTCTTTTGATTTGATTCTCGCTTTCAATTCCCTAATAGATAGATTTAAATTTTTTGACAAATTAATAAAATAATTAATTTTATTATTATCATTTATTCTTGATAATACAACATAATGATTCCAACTTAATTCGCCGAACAGTGTTCGGCATTTTCTAAATTTTAAATATACTTGCCTCATATCCTTTAAATTAGATACACCATATCCTCTTCCAAGCTCCTTAGTTAATTTTTCTGAGTATTCTTTAATTAATTTATTTCCATATTTGGCTCGCTCTTCACCACCCTGAGCTTCTACTATTAATCTTCCTACTTCAAAGTAAGTATTTAAATCACTTTTATTTTTTGAATAATCTTTTACTTTTTTATATATTTCATTTTTAATTAATGTTTCTTTTATTTCATTGTAATAATTCATTTAATCACTTCTTTCTATACTGTTTCATAAGTAGATACAAATATATTGGGATTACTGCAATATTCCATCACATATTTGTTTTCTTTTTTACAAATGATTACACCTACTGTTTTATCATGGAATACTTCCTTAATATTTTTGTCGGCATAATTCATATACTTAGTTATCTGCCCAATATATTCTGCCTTCATCTCTGTTATTTTAAGTTCTATAACAACATAACAATTAAATTTGGTATTAAAAAGCAAAAAATCTATATAATTATATCTATTACCAATTTTTATTTTCACTTCGTTGCCAATATAAGCAAACCCCATACCAAGCTCTTTCAAAAAATCATCCATATTCTCTAAAATAGACTGATGTAAAGCATATTCAGATAACTTTTCATTTTTATTTTTAACCTTAATTAATATTGGATTTTTAATTAAAGTATTTATTTTATCTTCTTCTATATTTACATCTTTTCCAAGTCTTTCATATTCTTTTGACTTTATTCTTTCTCTAAGTTCTCTTACTGATAAATTTAATTTAGAAGAAATAGATATATAATATTTTATTTCATCAATATTAGTAAAAGTTAATAGCAATTTATAATGACTCCAAGTAAGAACATTAAATTGTTGCCACACTGTGGCAACTTTTTGAAAAAGTAAATAAAACTGACGCATTCTACTTAAATTAGTATAAGTATAACCTTTACCAAGCTCCTTAGTTAATTTTTCTGAGTATTCTTTAATTAATTTATTTCCATATTTGGCTCTTGCCTCACCACCCTGAGCTTCTACTATTAATCTTCCAACTTCAAAGTAAGCATTTAAATCACTTTTATTTTTAGAATAATCTTTTACTTTTTTATAAACTTCATTTTTCACTAAAACATCTTTTATTTCGTTATAGTAATTCATTTAATCACCTCTATATATAAACATACGACATTTTTATTAAAAATCCTTTTTTAATATAATATTTAATCATTAAAAGTGCTTTATTATAATTAAAAACAATAATTATTCACCGATCTTTATCCTTTACCATACATATTCTAAAACTAATAGAAATTCTTTTTAAACAATGTCTATTACTTTTAGAACTCAACAAAAATCAATTTTCCTTGACTTCTAGTTATATTCCCTTTACAATAGAATTAGGGAATTAAATTCCTTATGGAGGTAAAATATGAATAATATTGTTTTCTCCATATTGCTAATCTTAATTGGTCTTTTTGTTGGTATTATCTTTATGATAATTTTAAACTCTATTAAATTAATGAATGCTTCTAAAAAAGTGCAAAACTTAATTGATAATGCAAAAAAAGAAGCAGATAAATTAAAACGTGATAGTATTCTTGAAGCAAAAGAAGAAAATCATAGATTAAAAGTTGAATTAGATAAAGAAATAAAAGAAAAAAAACAAGAAATTAAAGACTCCGAAGAACGTCTTTTAGCTAGAGAGGAAAGTATGGACCGTAGGGATCAAACTCTCCAAAACCGTGAACAAATGCTTGAAGACAAAGAACAAGGTTTGATACTTAAGCAAAAAGAAATTCAAGACAGGCAAATGGAGTTAGAAAAAACCAAAGACCAGCAAATGCAACTATTAGAAAAAATAGCTGGCTATTCAAAAAAACAGGCTAAAGAATTAATTATGAAAAAAGTCGAGGATATGATGAACCTAGAAATAACCTCATATATCAAAGACCGTGAAGCTGAGGCTAAACTGCAAGCTGATAAAAGTTCAAAAGAAATGTTAGTCAGTGCCATGCAAAGATATGCTGCCGATATAGCCGGTGAACAAACAGTTACTGTAGTAAACTTACCAAACGATGAAATGAAAGGAAGAATTATCGGAAGAGAAGGAAGAAACATCAGAACCATCGAAGCGGTAACAGGTGTTGATTTAATTATTGATGACACTCCAGAAGCTTTGGTTCTATCAAGTTTCGATCCTTATCGTAGGGAAATAGCTAGATTAACCCTTGAAACTTTAATCAAAGATGGCAGAATTCATCCTAGTAGAATTGAAGAAGTTTATGATAAAACATTAAAAGAAATGAAAGCAAGTTTAATTGAAATAGGTAATAATGCCTTATTCGAACTTGGCATTACTAAAATGGACCCAGAACTTGTTGAAACAATTGGAAAACTTCAATTTAGAACAAGCTACGGACAAAACGCTTTAAAACATTCCTTAGAAGTTGCTCATCTATCAGGTCTTTTAGCTGGTGAATTAAATGAAAATATCACTTTAGCTAAAAGAGCAGGATTGCTTCACGACATTGGTAAAGCTATCGATCATGAAGTCGAAGGAAGTCATGTTGAATTAGGTGCCAATTTAGCTAAAAAATATGGTGAAAATGACATTGTAATCAACGCCATTGAATCACACCATGGAGATAAAGAACCTACAAGCATCATTAGTACCATTGTCGCAATTGCCGATACTATTTCTGCCTCAAGACCAGGAGCTAGAAACGATTCTTTAGAAAATTATATCAAAAGACTAACCGAACTTGAACAAATTGGTAATGATACTGAAGGAGTTGAAAAAACTTTTGCAGTTCAAGCTGGAAGAGAACTTAGAGTAATCGTTAAACCAGAACAAATCGATGACTTAGAAAGTCATAAAATAGCTAGAGAAATAAAAAATAAAATTGAAGAAAATCTTCAATATCCTGGAACTATCAAAGTCGTGGTAATTAGAGAAACTAGAGTAACCGAAGAAGCTAAATAAGGCTTCTTTTTCTTTACACTTTCCGAAAAAATTGAAAATCTTTGGAGAATGTAACCTAAAGTTCTTAAAATATAATCATTGACATATAAACTAAACAATATATATAATATTAATCATAAGGAGACTATATGATAGAAAAAACAAAACAAGAAAGAAATCTCGTTTCTTATGTGAGAAATTATAATAACTTTAATAAACTAAATGATACTCATTTAAAACAATTAAAAAAATTTGCCTCTTTAGATAATGCCATAATAGAAAAAGTCTTAAATGGGGAAAACTTAAATAAACAAGAATTAAAATTTCTCTATGGCCTATTTAAAATAACCAAATACTTTGACTATAATAACTTTAATGTTTGCCTATCATCAATCAAAGAAAACCATCAAACAAAATGTAAAAAAATAATTAAAATGAGAAATGTAAAAGAGGATTTATCTTATATTTATAATTGTAATCAAAATGAAATTGCCACTAGTTTAATAGAATTAATCAAAAATAATAGTAAAATATTATATGGAAATATGTATATAGATAATTTAACTGAGTTAAGTATCTTTTCAAACTTAGAAATAATTATTGGTAATTTGTATGTTTCACCAAACTTAAACAGCCTAAATTTACCAAATCTCAAGGAAATTTGGGGAGAAATAAACGCTCATAATATAAAAAGCATTAATCTAACAAACATAAAACTAGTAGATGGTGACTTAGATTTAGATAACTTATCATCTGCCCAAAACATAAAAAATCTTAACTATGTTGGTGGTGATATTAGATTATAT
The DNA here is from genome assembly GCA_944358415.1 of uncultured Bacilli bacterium. Taxonomy (GTDB): domain Bacteria; phylum Bacillota_I; class Bacilli_A; order RF39; family UBA660; genus Coprosoma. The sequence continues at coordinate 4,829 of CALVRA010000007.1, forward strand.
AATCTAATATCCGCGCAAGGACTTGAAAACTTAAAATTAGTAGTTGGAAGCTTTTTTACACCAACAAACGAAAATTTTATCGAAAGTTCAACTATTTATATGAAAAACCTTCAATATACATATTGGATAGATAAGCATATTAAACCAAAAACAAAACAGGCTATAAAAACTCAAACAATAGAAAAAAAAGCCACCTTAGAAAGATTAAAACAAACACTTTGTGCCTTTTTTCCAATTCCTGAAAAAATTTCAACCCATAAACAACTAATCAAACATTAACTTGACATATTTAAAAAAAATGGAAATCTTTGGAGAATCCTACTTAAATAGTAGGATTCTCTTCACTTGTTACATTCACCCCAGACTTAAATCCAATATACAAAACAATCAAAGAAGCCATTAAAGTAAGCGCACTTGCTAGTATTTGTAAATCCGCAAACTCATCTTCCAAATCATATTTCTTCTTCACGTTTTTATCTCTAACATTAATATAAACAAATATCAAAGAAATCATAAACATCAAAAATCTGTTAAAAATTAAAATATCATAACTTTTAGAAGCTGAATAAATTGGTTCCTTTTTCTCAAGTGTCATTAAAAAATTATAAGAAAGACTAATAGAAATAATCGTTGTAAATAATAAAATTAAAGATAAAATAATTTGTGTAATTATAAGTTTTGACTCTTCTAAATCATAATTTGTCATTCATTATCCCATAACTTATTAAACTCCAAAAGTTCGCTTATCGTAACAAACTTATAACCCTTGTCCTTTAAATCTTTAATTATATCCTCTAAAGCATTTAAACCATATTTAAGTCCATCATGCATTAAAATAATACTTCCACTTTTCACATTAGGTAATACATTCTTTAAAATTTTATCTTTGGATTTTACCTCCCAGTCCCTAGAATCCACATCCCATAAAACAAATCGTAAATCTGTATAGCTCTTCAAAGTGTTCGTATATCCTCCATAAGTTGGTCTAAATAAAGTGGGGGTAAACCCAGTAGCCTTCTTAATAGCATCCTGTGTCTTATTCACCTCATCTTGAAAATCTTCCTTAGAAAGCCTTGTCAATAATTTGTGATCATAAGAATGATTTCCTATTTCATTTCCTTCTTCTAAAGTTCTTCTTAGAACATCTCCATAAAAAGGAACTCTATTTCCCACTACAAAAAACGTTGCACAAGCCTCATATTTCTTCAAAACATCTAAAATACTAGCCGTATATTTACTAGGTCCATCATCAAATGTCAATGCCACAACTTTGTCATCTGCCGCAATATTTTTCTTTTTTATAGAAAAATAAAGTTCCTCATCCTTACTTTTATCAATATCAATAAGTAAATCCAAACTGTTCAAAGGAATATCTAAATAAATAAGCTCATCATAATTGCTTCGTATTTCCGCCGGATTAAAATATAAAGTCAAATTCTCATCATCAACTGTAAAATAGTCATAACTCACATTACTCAAATAGTCCATATCCGCATCTTGATACTTTTTCAAAAGCTCCTTTTTTATTTCGTAATCCAAACTTTCTAAATCATCTACTAAATCTTCCATTGAAAGAAACTTTTTATTAGATTTATTATAAGTAAAGGTTTTAATCTTATTAATCGTTTTATCAGTTATGATTTCTGTTTTCAAACTAACATTAACCGTATCATCATTAATTTCCTTATAAGTATAAGAAATATTAAGTTCTGGTTTATCCTCATACTTCATATTTTTAAATTCATAATAAGTTTTGTTCACATAAGAGCTAATTTCCTCATCTAACACATTAATATTAGTAACCGGATAACTAATTGATACATACTCATTATCCTCACTAATATAACTAACATCGCGCTCATTTGTACAACCAGAAACAAAAAATATAAAAGCCATTAAAACAATTATTTTTTTCATCAAAACCACTCCAAAATAATTATATGAAATGTTCGTCGCAAACATACCAAAAAGCGAACATCCTACCTTTAATAAAGTAAAATAACAAATTTTAAAAATGTTAAAAAAACACAAAAACAAAAAACCATAAAAAACAAAAAAACTCAAAAATTAAAAAAATCAAAAATATTAAAAATAACATTAAAAACTATAAAAAGTCTTAAAAAACAATGAGTTTTTCAAAAAAATAACAAAGATAGTAATATATTTAAAAAATCAAAAAACCAAAAAATCAAAACTTTACATTTTTCAAAAAAATAATTTTCCTTAAAAAACAACGTAAACAAAACAAATAAAAAAATTACTTCAAAAAAGCGAACATTTTCTCTTGACTAAGGCCTAAGACAGTTATATAATCATCTTAGGATAAGGGAGGTACTTATGACAATTGAAGAAGAAAAATTAGATTATTTAACAGTAATTAAAAGAACTGGAAAAAAAGTTCAGTGGAATGGTACAAAAATAGCTTTAGCTATAAAAAAATCTTTTGATAGCTTAGAAAAAGGCGAAGAAAATCATTACTCAGAAAAAGATGTCAATAAAGTTTATAACGCTGTAATCAAACGCATCGAAAAAGAATATAAAAATGAAGATAAAATAAAAATCGAAAACATTCAAGATTTAATTGAATCAGAACTCCAAAAGCAAGGGTACCCAGATGTCTATAAAGAATTTGCCGACTATAGAGAAAGAAGAAATATATCAAGACAGATGTTCTTTGGAGAAAAAAAACAACATAAATTTCTAAAAGCTTTAGAAAGCCTAGGCTTAAAATCAGCCTCAGAAGTCAATGATAAAAGAGAAAACGCGAATGTCGATGGCGATACAGCTATGGGCACAATGCTTCAGTATGGATCAACTGTTTCTAAAGAATTTGCCAAAGCATATCTAATGAAACCAAAATTTGCTGAAGCTCATGATAATGGTGATATTCATATTCATGACATGGACTTCTTACCAATGGGCACCACAACGTGCTGTCAAATAGATATAAAAAAATTATTTAAAAATGGTTTTTCCACTGGTCATGGATTTTTAAGAGAACCAAAAGATATCATTAGTTATTCTGCTTTAGCTGCTATTGCAATACAGTCAAATCAAAATGACCAGCACGGCGGACAATCAATTCCAGCTTTTGATTACTATATGGCCCCAGGAGTTTTAGCCACTTTCAAAAAACAGTTAAAACAAGCTATATATGATTACTTAGACCTAACTGATTTAGAGTACTATATAAATATGGATAGAATTGTCAAAGAAATTGATAAACTAAAAACTATTGATATTGACCTAAGTATGTTTGATCAGTTCACTAAAGGTTCAAAACAAGTTCAAAGACTATTCAAAAAAGCTTATGAAAAAGCCTATGAAAAAACAGATAGACAAACATATCAAGCCATGGAAGCCTTTATTCATAATTTAAACACCATGCACTCAAGAGCTGGCGCACAAGTTCCATTCTCATCAATTAACTTTGGAACAGATACATCTCCAGAGGGAAGAATGGTTATGAGAAACTATTTACTTGCCACAGATGCTGGCTTAGGAAACCATGAAATCCCAATTTTTCCAATCTCAATTTTCAAAGTCAAAGAAGGCATAAATTATAATAAAGAAGATCCAAACTATGACTTATTTAGATTAGCTTGCGAAGTATCAGCTAAAAGACTATTTCCAAACTTCTCATTTATTGATGCCCCATTCAACTTGGAGTATTATGACCCAAATGATTATGAAACAGAAGTAGGATATATGGGGTGCCGAACTAGAGTCTTGGCTGATATTACCTCAGATCACCCAATAACTCCAGGTAGAGGAAATTTGTCATTCACATCAATTAACTTGCCAAGACTTGGAATTAAACACGGCATTGTTAGTGGTAAAACTGACTTAGATGGCTTTTTTAAAGAACTAGGAGAACTTATGGACTTAGTTAAAGATCAATTGCTAGAAAGGTTTGAAATACAGTGTTCAAAAAGAATATATAATTTTCCATTCTTACTAGGTCAAGGCGTTTGGATGGATAGTGAAAAATTAAAAACAAACGATAGACTAAGAAAAGTCTTAAAACACGGAACCTTAACAGTCGGATTCATTGGCCTAGCCGAATGTTTAAAAGCCTTAATTGGTAAACATCATGGTGAAAGTGAAGAAGCTCAAAAATTAGGCTTAAAAATCATTGGCTTTATGAGAAAGAAAACTGATGAATATTCTAAAGAATATAACTTAAACTTTAGTCTAATCGCCACTCCAGCCGAAGGATTATCAGGTAGATTCACCAATATTGATAAAGCCGTATATGGAAAAATAAAAGGCGTAACCGATAGGGACTACTATACCAACTCATTCCATGTCCCTGTATATTACAATATTTCAATTGTCAAAAAACTAGAAATAGAAGGACCATATCATAATCTGACAAATGGTGGCCATATCAGCTATGTTGAATTAGATGGAGACACCGCCATGAACATTGATGCCTTTGAAAAAATTATCAGAGTCATGCATGATAATGGTATTGGATATGGTGCCATAAATCACCCAGTTGACCGTGACCCAGTTTGTGGATACACAGGTGTTATCGGTGACTTCTGCCCAGGATGCGGAAGAAAAGAAGGCGAGGGTGTACCAATGGAAAGAATAAAAAATGCAAGCCTAAACACTTGCGGAGGAAGATAGGAGGAATTTTAAAATGAAAGCAGACGAAAAAAAAGTAGGAGAAGGAGTTAAATTCGAAAGAATCAGAAGAATAACAGGTTACCTAGTTGGAACCACAGATAGATTTAATAATGGTAAACGTGCCGAAGAACACGACCGTGTAAAACATAGTACTGCTGGACTTATGAAAGCTAGTAAATAATGCAAATACGTTTAGCTAGTAACTTACAGCCAGACAGTATAGTCGATGGACCAGGAATAAGAACCGTCATTTGGACTCAAGGGTGCTCACATAATTGTAAGGGTTGTCATAACCCTTCCACCCATGATTTTAAAGGCGGCTTTTCTGTCAATATAGAAGATATAAATAATGAATTAGATAAACTAAAAGCCCAGCACGGTATAACTTTCTCAGGTGGTGACCCAATGTTCCAAGCCAAAGCATGCACAGAAATTGCTAAACACGCCAAAGCCATTGGTTTAGATGTGTGGTGCTATACTGGTTTCACTTATGAAGAAGTGTTAAAAAGCCAAGAAATGAAAGAATTTTTAAAATATATTGACGTCCTTGTAGATGGAAAATTTGAAATAGAAAGCTTCAGTTTAAACATTGACTTTAGAGGCTCAAAAAACCAAAGAATAATTGATGTTCCAAGAAGCCTTAATGAAAATAAAGTCGTTTTAAAACAAAATTTTATGAAAGAGCACACTCATAAAATAGAGGTGCCAAGAAAAAAACATATATATATTTAAGTGAAATATGAATAAAGAAGAGTTACAATAAATAACCTATGATTATTATCACCAAGTTAAAAAGTTCTAATCACCATATGAAAATCCAATATATCAAAGAACTAAAAAAGTATACAAAGAAGTGAATATATTTATGAGAAAAGTCTTAGTCTTTGAAAAATTAGATTGACAAATACCCTCATTTTTTGATATTCTAAAATAAGAAAGTAGGGGATAAAAAATGAAAAAAAGTTTTAAATTTTTATGTCTCATGTTAACTGTATTCATGATGACAGGTTGTATGAAATATGAATGGAAAATGTCTGTAAATAAAGACAAATCGATGAATTTTGAAATAACAGCCGCCGTTGCTGCAAGTTTAATGCAACAAGCTGGAAGTAATCAATTAATGACAGATAATGAAGAACTTCAATCTATAAAAGATGCTGGCTTTACAGTAAAAAATTACTCAGATGGTACGATGACAGGATATACATTCACAAAAAAAATTGCAAATATTGATGATGTAAGTAGTGAAAAAGAAGTGAAATATAATCCTGAACAAGCTATGACTGAAAAAAATCCTAAAATATTCACAGTAAAAAAAGGCTTTTTCAAAAATACCTATACATTAAAAGTTGAAAATAACACCTCTGATGAACTAGAAAATGGAATGAATAGTATTGGTACTACAGAAAATATTGATGAAACAGATGATATTACTAATGCAGAAGATATTAACATTAATACACCTAACACTACTCAAGATAATACTGAATCAAATACTATAAATCCTGAAAATAGTGAGAATAATATAACCACAGATGAAATAGAAGATGATATTGACCTTTCTACATTAACTTCAAGTATGGATATGACTTTCAACATTAATTTGCCATATGAAGCTGTAAGTAGTAATGCAACATCTACTGAAAATAATGGAAAAATCTTAAAATGGAATTTATTAGATAACAATTTAAAAAACGTAACAGCAACTTTTGAACTATATAATATGAATAATATTTATTTAACTGCAGGTATTGCTGGAGCCGCTGTTTTAGTTATAATTGTTATTATCATAATAAAAAAAAGAAAACCAAAAACTCAAAAACCAGTTCAAGATACTGTATATAAGGAAGAAACTATAGCCTCAGTACCACAAGGATTAAATGATAGTCAATCTATAAATACAGTTAATCAAATGCTAAATAATGAGATAGTAACTCCAGAATTAAACAATCAGTCTATGGACATAAACCCTGTTAATCCAACTCCAACAGTTGAAACATTAAATCCAGAAATATCTCAAACACCAGTGACCGCTCAAGAAAGCAACACTAACGAGACAGTAACTCCAATTTCACAAGTTACAAACACTCAAAGCACACCAAATAATATATCAGCTTCAGAACTAAATAATCATTCTATAGACATAAATTCTGTTAATCCAACTCCAACAGTTGAAACATTAAATACAGAAATATCTCAAACACCAGCGACTGCTCAAGAAAGCAACACTAACGAGACAGTAACTCCAATTTCACAAGTTACAAACACTCAAGACATACCAAATAACATGTCAACCATAGAACCAAATAATCAATCTATAAACATAAATCCATTTAATCAGGTTCCAAATAGTGAAAACGTAACTAATGAAAGCACACAAACTCAGATGGAAACAGATTCAATTGAAACATTAGATATATCAAATTCACAAAATACATCTATAGATGAAAAAAACGATAAAAGTCTATAATAGACTTTTTTTCGTTTGACTATTTGAAAAAAACTTTAGATGTGCTAAAATGATATTATACAAGGGGTGATGACATGAAAAGACAAACTTATGTAGATAAAGAAGGTAATACAGTTAATAAAACTTTAGAAAGTAAAAGACCTCTATTAAATTTCTTCTTTGTCTTTGGTACTATTTTGCCAATAGTAATTATAATTTTTATCATTGTCGCCGTCTTTAAAAATAACGGATGTTTAACAATTTACAACAATCTTAAAACTGCTAGCTTAAACTATGCTAAAGATGAAGGAACAGTTCCAAATATAGAAGGCGAAAGCATAACTGTTAGATTACAAGACATGTATGATGATGGTTATATAAGTGTATCTAAAACAGATAATCAAATGTGCTCTGGTGATATAAAAATAACCAAATATAAAGACGATTACATTTATACCGTAAATGCTAGAAATTGTGGAGAATGTTCAGTAAACAAAAAATATGGCGCTTGGAGTAGTGAACAATCATCATATCCATCAGGAAAAGCTATAGTCGATGTAATCCCATATTATAATTATTATGACCGTGAAGTAAGTGTTACAAAATGGTCAAACTATTTTGATGAAGATGAACTTCAAGATGAAACATCTGAATATGGTATTAAACTTCCAATGGATTTAGAAGATATCCCAGCTGTTCCAACAGAAGCAAAAATCATAAACATAGAAAGTGAAACAGCTTATTATTATCGTTACCGTGATCGTAGTTGGAAATGGTATGATATTCAAGGAGATTATTCAGGATTTTCATCAGAACAACCAACTGGATATGCTAATAAAGATGAGGATAGTTCAATCTATACAGAATGGTCAGAATATTCATTAAATTATCCTGCCGAAAAAGAATATAGAACAATTCAACAAACCACAGGATATAAATTCTATTATTTAAATGATAAAGGAGAAAAAGTTTATTATAATAGCGGAAAATATAGTGCTAGAGACGATGTGAATACCGATAAATATGATAGAAAAGAAGAAGATACAGCTACTTTATATCGTTATCGTGATGAACAATGGCGTTGGTATAATGGGACAAAAAGAAAATATAGTTCACTTAGTTCAACTGCCCCAAGAAATAGACCATATAAAGATAGAGAAACAGAAAGTCTAGGAAATCCAACTAGTTGGAGCCCAGAAAGTGATGTTAATGCGGCAAACCAAGAATACCGTTTAGAAGAAAGAAAAATTATGACTAGATTTAGAACTCAATATGAAATGATATCATTAGAAGTTTTAAAAAATCCTTTAACAAAAAAAGAATTTGAAGAAGAAGTAAAAATGTCCATCCCAGAATTTGCTTCAAATGAAAATTATAAATTAAAAGTAACTTATAAATTTAAATACAAAAAAAGTTAGAATATCCTAACTTTTTTTCTTTTCCATTGTAACTTTAATACCTTTTATCCTACACCACTGTAAAAAAGTATGTAAATATAAATTTCGTTCACCAGTTTCAATTTTTGTAATAGATGAGTAACTTTTATTAACCGAAATTGCAAATTGTGCTTGTGATTCCTCAGACCATTCTCTAATTAATAAAGCTACATCTTGTGGCGCCATTTTTGTAATATCTGCTTTCATATAGCCTCCTTTCACCAAAAGTGCTATCACTATTAGTATTGACATTTTACCTTTAATAAGATATAATTTGTTTAAAACTACCACTATTAGTGAAAGTGAGGAAATTATGAAAAAAATAAAAGAATTTTCAAAAAAATATTTAATAGGATTTACTTTAGGACTAATAACATCAGGAATAGTAGTAGTGTGTGCGGCAACATATTTTCCATCAAATCAAACAACGTATGATAATAGCGTAAGTGGGCTTAATGCGACAAATGTCCAAACAGCAATCGATGAACTTTATAATACTTGTTTTCCACCTACATTAGGAGATCAAATATTAGAAAATACTGATTTAGAAAAAGACTCATACGAATGCCGATATTTCTTTACAGGAGCAACCCCCAACAATTACATAACTTTTAATAACGAAACATGGCGTATAGTCTCAGTCGAATGTGATGGAACAATAAAAATAATGAAAGCAAGTAGTATAACCAATGATTACTGGGATACATCAAATTCTAATAACTGGGCAAGCCCGCCACACTAAACACATATTTAAATGGTACATATTTGAATCAATTGGCTTCTACTGCCAAAAATCAAATTGTATCCAAAGATTGGAGTATAGGGGAAGTAACATGGGATAATAATGATTTAGCAGATCAAATAAATGACGAAAATAGTGAAAAATGGAATGGAAAGATTGCTTTAGTTACAGTAAGTGAATATATAAGAAGCAATAGTAATAAAAGTAGTTGTGGAACATTAAGTTTATATAATGATAATTATAGTAGCTGTAGAAATACAACATGGATGTATATAAATGATATATGGTGGACTTTGTCGTCCTATGCCGGCCATTTTTCCTACGTGTTCGGCGTGCGTTCGAACGGCCTTGTCAGCAACTACGACGTCTTCAACTACAGCAATGCGGTCCGTCCGGTCGTCTATCTAAGCTCTGATATCCAAATCACTGGTGGAAACGGAAGTTCTAGTAATCCATATATTTTGAGTGAAACTTAATAACTCAAATAAAATATGAAATTCCTTTGTAGGCTTAAAATCAGCCTTTTTTGAATATAATAAAATATGAATAGAATTAAATTAAAAAGAAAATTAAAAATTAAACCAATTAATTTTATAGCCATATTTATTGTTGTTTTCACACTATGTATTATTCTAGTTTTTAATTATATAAAAACTAGAATAATGCCTTCTTTATTTAAATATGCCTCATTAGAAGCAAAAAAATTTTCTAGTATAATTATTAATGACGCTATTGATAAATATGTTACAGATAAAATAAATATTAATAATTTATTTTTAATAACAAATGATAGTGCAGGTGAAATAAAATCTATTGATTTTAATACAGCTTTAATAAATAAATACCTTACAACAGCTACAAAAAACATCCAAAAAAACCTAAAACTAATTGAAAAGGGTGACATTGAAAAAGTAGAATATAAAGCTGACTTATTAGAAAGTTATGATGAAAAAGCCTTAAAAAACGGTATTATCTATTATCTAAATAGTGGTTTTATTTTCAATAATCCCATATTTGCCAATTTTGGAAAACAAATTCCAATAAAAATATCTTTAACTGGTGATGTAATTACTAATATATCAACTGAATTAACTAATTATGGCATCAATAATGCTTTAATAAAAGTATATGTAAATATTCATATTTCCCAGCAAGTCATTCTTCCATATTATGAAAAGCCAGTAGAATTAAAAACTAAAGTTCCAATAGCTTTAAAACTCGTAAATGGTACAGTTCCAAACTATTATGGAAATCTAAATACAACCACCCCTTCTATAACACTGCCAAATGAATAAAATATGTGCTATAATAAAAACGGAGGGAAAAATGAAAACATATAAAATAGAAAATAATACCTATGAATTAATAAAAGATTATAAAAATGCCTTTGACTTAGAAGCCATCAAAGAAAGATATACTGAGTACTTTGAAGATTATGATTATATATTAGGTGACTGGTCTTATGGAAAACTTAGATTAAAAGGATTTTGTAATAAAGAAAATTCAAAATTCAAAGAAATAAATAATATAGAAAATATAGACCAATATATAAAAAATAATGGTGCCTACGACTGTAAATATTTCATATTAAAAAAAATAGACAACTAAAATTGTCTGTTTTTTCCATTCAAATTCTCTAGTAAATTTACAAATATTTTGATATAATTAATTAATGATAGGAGGAACATCAATGGAACTAAAAGAAACCATCAATACTTATGAAAAACACTTAGATAAATTAAATCAACTATGGAGGTCACTTTGACCCAGAAGAAAAGCAAAATAAAATAAAAAAATTAGAAACAGAAATGCTATCCCCAAATTTTTGGGATGACAAAAAACATAGTGAAGAAATTATAAAGGAATTAAATAGTGAAAAAAAAGTCCTAGAAGATGTTAAAAACCTATTAGAAGAAACTAAAGACTACCTAGAAATGGCTAAAGCTTTAGACAAAGATGACTTAGAAAGCTTAAACTGGCTGGAAGAAGAAAATAATATTTTAACTAAACAAATTGACAACATTGAAACAATGATACTTTTAAAAGATGAATATGATAAAAACGATGCCGTCTTAGAAATACACTCAGGAGCTGGTGGAACTGAAGCTTGTGATTGGGCTAATATGCTCTATAGAATGTATACTAGATATGCCGAAAAGAAAAACTACAAAATAGAAATCATCGACAAAGAAGACGGACTAGAAGCCGGAATAAAAAGTATAACAATCATTGTTAAAGGATTATATGCCTATGGATATTTAAAAAACGAAAAAGGTATCCATAGATTAGTCAGAATATCTCCTTTTGACTCAGGCGCTAGAAGACATACCTCATTTGCCTCAGTATCAGTAACTCCTGTCATTGATGATACTGTAAAAGTCGATATTAACGAAAAAGACTTAAAAATAGATGTTTTCCATAGTTCAGGAGCTGGTGGACAAAGTGTAAACACAACAGATAGTGCCGTAAGAATAACCCATCTTCCAACCGGTATCGTAGTAACATGCCAAAACGAAAGAAGTCAAGTTCAAAACAAAGCTAAAGCCATGCAAATACTAAAAAGTAAACTGTATGAAATCGAAGAAGAAAATAAAAGACAAGAACTACAAAACCTCAAAGGTGAGCAAAAAGACATAAACTTTGGCTCTCAAATTAGAAGTTATGTTATGCATCCATACTCCTTAGTCAAAGATCATAGGACAAACTGTGAAGAAACAAACGTTGCTAAAGTTATGGATGGTGACTTAGATAAATTCATAAACGCTAATTTAAGGAGGAATGCTGGATGATATTTGCTAAAAAAAAGCAAATAGATACTTCTAATCTATTAAAAGAAATAACCAGTAGTAAAAAATTAAAACGTTATGTCATGTTTTTTATCGGTGTTTTACTTTCCGCTGCTGCCTTTAATATTTTCTTAAAACCATGTAACCTAATCTTTGGCTTAAGTGGCCTTTCAATCATTACTGAAAAAATATTCAAAATAGATCCATCATTAATAATTCTATTAGGAAACATTATTCTATTAATCGCAAGCTTTGTATTTTTAGGCACCGAAAAAACCAAACCAACTATCATCGGCTCAATATTATACCCATTATTAATCAAAGCCACAGAGTTTTTACCAAACTATATTGATTTGGGCGATACTGAAATGATTGTCAGTGCCCTTTGTGGCGCACTTATAAGTGGTATCGGAACAGGCTTAGTTTTCAAAAATAACTTTACAACTGGCGGAACTGATGTTTTAAAACAAATACTTTCTCATTATGGTAAAATGCCATATAGTAAAGCAAATATCTACTCTGAAGGCTTAATAATGTTTGCCGGTGGTATCTTCTTTGGTTGGCAATCATTCATATATTCAATCATAACCTTGTATTCATCAGGTATTATCAGTGATAGAGTTATACTAGGTATCTCAGAATATAAAACCCTAGAAATTATAACCACCGAAGAAGAAGCAATCAAAAAATTCATCATGGAAAGCTTAAACCATGGTGTTACTAAAATTGAAGCTGAAGGCGGATATACAAATAAAAAGAAAACAGTTTTGCTATGTGCTCTTCCAACAAGAGAATATTTTATAGCTACTGAAGCTATAAAAAAAATAGATAAAGAAGCCTTTGTCATTGTTATTGACACCTATGAAATAATGGGACATAAATCATAAAAAGAAAGAAGTGAAAACTTATGGATTTAATAAAAATGACCAATGTCAAAAAAACATATAAAACTGGCGTCACCGCCATTCAAAATTTAAATCTAACCATATCAAAAGGCGATTTTGTTTTTATCATCGGTTCAACCGGATGTGGAAAATCAACCCTAATCAAAATGCTATATAGAGAAGAAAAACCAACATCTGGACAAATAATAGTCGGCGGCATTGACGTTGGTAAACTAAGAAACGGTAAAGTATATAAAATAAGAAGAAAAATAGGCGTCGTTTTCCAAGACTTTAAATTACTTCCAAAATCAACAGTTTATGAAAACGTTGCCTTTGCCCTAGAAATATTTGGCCTTCCCAAAGAGGAAATCCATGCCAAAGTCTTAAAAGTCTTAGAATTAGTTGGACTAAAAAATAAAGTCAAAAACTATCCATCACAGTTATCAGGTGGAGAGCAACAACGTGTCGCCATCGCAAGAGCCATTGTCAATGGACCAAAACTTTTAATTTGTGATGAACCAACTGGAAACCTAGACCCAACCACTGGTATGGAAATAATGGAAGTCTTAGAAGAAATCAATAAATTAGGAACCACAATTATCATGGTTACTCATGATATAAATATCGTCAAAAAAATGAATAAAAGAGTTATCGTTTTAGATTCAGGTAGAGTACTAAAAGATTATGAGAAAGGAACATACAGTAATGAAAACATTTAGAATTATCGGAAGAAACTTTAGAGATGCCTTTAAAGGTGTATTTAGAAACTTTTCACTCTCATTTGCCTCAATCTCTTGTATAACTATAACTCTAATCGTTGTTGCCGTATCAATGGTTCTTTCAAATAATGTTGATAACTTCACAAAACTAGTTGAAAGAGACGTTACCATTGTCGCTTTCATCAATAATGATGCCAAAGATGAAAAAATTGACGAAATAAAAGATGAAATAAGCATCATAGATAACGTTGATACTTACGAATTCAGATCAAAACAAAATATTACTAAAGAAATGCGTGAGTCATCAGACGTCTTTGATAGTATTATGAAAAATTGGACCGATGAAGAAAATCCAATTCAAAATACATTCCAAGTAAAAGTTAAAGATATTGAAAAAATTAAAAATACCGCTAATCAAATTGAAAAAATAGATGGTATAACCTTAGTTAAATATGGTGAAGGCATGGTTGAACAACTAATTCAAACATTTGACTTTGTCCATAAAATATGCTTAGGTGCCGTAGTAGCCCTAATCTTAGTTACTGCCTTCTTAATTTCTAACACAATTAAAATCACTATTAATTCAAGACAAAGAGAAATTGGTATTATGAGATTAATTGGTGCCTCTAACTTAAATATCAGAATTCCATTCATCATCGAAGGATTATTACTTGGTGCCTTAGGCTCTATCATTCCAATATTAACAACAATCTATGGTTATAATGCCCTATATAGAAACTTTGACGGTCATCTATTCTCGCCATTCATTAAACTAATTGAACCAGTCCCATTCGTCTACACAACATCATTAATATTATTAGGAATCGGTATTGCCGTTGGTATGTTTGGCTCATGGAGAGCTGTTAAAAAATATTTGAAAATATAACTCTGATTAATTTCAGAGTTTTTAAATATCAAAAAAAGTTAAAATATTGCCTAGATTTAAATAATTTAGCAAATTTACTTCCCTTTTATCTTGTATATTAGATTTAGAAGGGAGGTTATATATGAAACTATTGGTTCTAAATATTGGAAGTACATCATTTAGATTTAGTATTTTTGATATGGAACAATTAAATTTATTAGCATCTGGTAAATTGGAAAATTTAGGCTCACAAGATAGTTATTGTATCTATGAAAAATCATCAAAAAAAATAAAATTTAAATATAATATTAAAAATGTGCATGAAGCAATAGATTTAATGAACAAGTTACTTTTAAATAATAGTGTAGGTATTATAAACTCGATTAGTGAAATAAATGCAATTGGACATAGAGTAATACATGGTGGTGAAATTTTTTCAGATAGTACAATCGTAAATAATAAAACAGAAAATAGTATTGAAAAATTAATTCCATTAATGCCGCTTCATGGGCCAAATATTCTTGAAACAATTAAATTATGTAAAACATCATTTAAAAATGCAATTAATATAGCAGTCTTTGATACATCATTCCATAAAACAATACCTAAAGAAAATTATCTATACGCAATTCCAACATTATATTATCAAAAATACGGAATTAGAAAATATGGGGCTCATGGAATATCATATAGTTCTGTTTTAAAAAGATATTCTAACATTATACAAAAAAAACAAGAAGAAGTTAATACTATTATTTGCCATCTTGGTGGTGGGTGTTCAATGTGTAATATAAAAAATGGAAAAAGCTTTGATACCACCATGGGATTTACACCTCTTGCTGGATTAATAATGGCAACTAGATCTGGTAGTATAGACCCTAGTATAGTTACATATTTGATAAAAAATTGTAATATGACAGTTGAAGAAATAGAACAAATGTTAAATCAAAAAAGTGGATACTATGGAATAGCAAAAGAAAAGGATGCAAAAAAAATTGTTGAGGAAAGTATCAGTGGTAATCAAAATGCAATTTTATTAAGAAAAATGTTAAATATAGATTTCAAAAAAAACTTATTAAGTATGATGGCTGTAAATAGACCAGAATCTATAATTTTAACAGGAGGAATGGGGACAAAAAATAAAGAACAACGAGAAATGTTTTTAGATGATTTAAAGCAATTTAATATAATTATAGATAAAGAAAAAAATAATAAAATCTTCGATTCTGAAGCAATTATTAGTACCGAAGAAAGTTTGCCAATATATGTAATTCCTGATAATGAAGAAAAGGAAATTGCATCAGAATGTATAAAGGTATTAAGAAGGTGATTTCATGGATATAAATGTTGCTTTAATCGGACTAGGTCCACACGCCAAAAGAATTTATTTAAAATATTTAAAAGAACATAATTTAAATTTTAAATTATTAGTAGAACTAAAAAGTAAAAAGAATGTTACAATGCAATACCTTGAAAGTGCAGGATTTGAAAATGTGACTATTTGGACATTGCCAGATGAATGTGCTGATTTAACAGAATTACCATTACGTTATGAAAAAGAATTAGAATTGTTATGTAAGAAAAATAATATTACACATATCATTTCATCAACAGAACCCAAAGGACATAATATGTATTTAGCTTTTGCACTGAAGCATAATATTAATATTTTAAGTGATAAACCAATAACCGTAATAAAAGGAATGGACAAATTACAAAATATTGAAACTATCAGAAATCAATATTACCAATTATTAAAAATGCATCAAGAAAATTCTTGTAAATGCAAAATCATGTGTCAAAGACTATACCATAGAGGATATAGATATGTAAAACAAATTTTAAAAGAAGTTGTCTCAAAATATAATATTCCAATCACATATATTGATATATATCATTGTGATGGTAACTGGGAAATGCCCCATGATTTAAATAAAGAAAACCATCCTTACAAATATGGATATGGAAAATTATATCATAGTGGATTTCATTTTATCGATTTATTAAGTGAATTATTAAAAATAAATAATTTGACAGATACCAGTAAAAAAATTGTAAGTGGGAAAATTTATGGAAACATTTTTACACCAAATGATGAACGTGAAGTCTTTAATAAAAATGATTTTTTCAATATTTTTCCAGAAAGTAAAAATATAAATATATATAAGAATTTAGATAAAATAAACTTTGATAATTATGGTGAAAAAAATTTTTATGGACAGTTAAATTTTTATAATAGACATAATGCATTAATAACAACTGCTAATCTAAATTTATTACACTATGGTTTTTCCAGAAGAGGATGGTTTGAGTCAAGGGATTATTATAAAAAAAATGGACGAGTAAGACATGAAAGAGTCACAATAAATGTAGGCCCACTCCTTACCATTCAAATACAAAGTTATCAGTCAAAAGAAATAAAAGATAGAACAAATTCCAAAGTAGAAACAGAGCCAGGCGGACTAGAACATTTTGATATAGACATATATAGAAATGTAGATATAATAGGGGGCCAAGTCCATGAAAAAATAAAATTAAAAGATTTATATGACAAAGATATTCAAAATGATAATTTTATCGGATATAATGAAAAAAGTAGAGAAGAATTTCTTAATCATTATTTCTACGAAAACGATGATATTGGAAATCTAGAAAATGAACAATTAGCACTAGAAATATTATATAGTTGTTCTAAAATAGTTTATAACAAATACAATAATTTAGAAAAAATTGAAATGATTAAAATACCAAAGGAGGGAGAAGAAAATGAATTGTATTAAAATAGTAAAGGATGAAGATTTTGGACTTAAAAGTGTAAAATTTAATAATCCCAAAAAAAGAAAAGGTGCGAGAGGAATTGTAAAAAGAAACGACGGTAAAATCGCAATATTATATAAAAGCAATATGAATGAATATAAATTGCCAGGAGGTGGTATCGATAATAATGAAGAACCAACAAATGCATTTAAACGTGAAGTTTTAGAAGAAACAGGATGCATAATAACAATAGAAAAAGAATTAGGAACAATTGTGGAAAATAAAACGCATGATAATTTTACTCAAACATCATATGTGTATGTAGGCGGTGTTATAGAAGATAAAAAAGAGTTAAACTTAACAGAAAGAGAAAAAGAAGAAGGCGCCAAACTAATTTGGGTTATGCCGAGTAAAGCTCTTGAATTAATACAAAAATCCATGGATAATATAAAAGAATCAAAATATGAAAATATTTATCACAGTAAATTTATTATTTTAAGAGATAAAACAATTTTAGAATATTATCTAAAAAACAAATAAAGACGAAATATTTCCTCCATGTGTGTTATAATTTAATAAATTATTACATATGGAGGAATTTTTATGAGTAAAATAACAAATTGTTTCTTAATGCTAGAACTATTAAATAGTGGTAGTGTCTACTCTGTAAGTAAATTAAGCACAGAGTTAGGCGTAACGGAAAGAATGGTTAGATATTATAAGGAACAACTTGAGTTATCAGGATTTCCAATAGAATCATTTAAAGGACCAGGAGGAGGTTATTTTCTAAATAAAAATAATTCTATAAATATAAATTATTTCAATAAATATGATTTAGAAATTTTAGATAGAATTAAAGAAGTTATAAGTGATAAAGCAGATGGAGATTTAAAGCAACAATATGGATTATTAAACGAAAAATTTCATTCAATTTATAATATAAACAAAGTATTATCAGAATATAAAACATTAAACTTAACCGTACATGAAAATGATGAAAAACTAAAGGTTCTTAACGATTGCATAAAAAATCAAAAAAAATTATCTATAAGTTATTTGGGTGCAGATGGAGAAATTACTAAAAGAGACATTATTCCAATAAGCATGTTTGAATTTGAAAACATTATATATATAACTGCATTTTGTAAATTGCGGGGAGCTATAAGACATTTTTCCTTATCAGAAATAATTGATTATAATGTTAAATAATATATAAAAGACAAAAGGGGTAAAATGTTAGGAGGCACATATGAAAATAAATCCAATATTATTAGAAAATTATCATAAATCATTAAATCAAAAATATACTGCCGTATGTTTAGATATTGATGGAACCTTAACAAAAGATAATTCAAAAGAAATAGACCAAAGAATTATATGTAAATTGGTTGAATTATTAAAAAGAAAAATACCAATAGTTTTTATAACAGGACGTGGAGAAACAGGGTTAAAAGACTTTGTAAATGATATAATACCAACAATGATAAATAAATATAATATAGACACAGAACAATTATCGAAATTATATGTATTGATAAATGATGGAGCTCGTTTATATAAAACAAGTACTAGTTCAAATATATTGTTTGATATGAGCGAATATTTAATTTCTAAAACAAGTTTAGAACAATTAAATGCTTTAAATCAAATATTAATAAATAGTAAAGATTACATATGTGGTAATAATAGTTTAATAACATACTCATATGATAGTACAAATAATCAAATATTTAATATACGAATAAAAATAAATGATTATAATCAAAGACACCAGTCAAGAAAAACAATAAACGAAATAATAAAATCAAATAATTTAAATGATTTAAATATTACAGAAGGAATTTATGAAGGAAACTACATTCTACAAATTGGTACCACAATCAAAAAAACAGCAATTGAACAAGTAGAAAAAATTATAGGAATACCACAAAATTCAATGCTTAGAATAGGAGATTGTGGTAATGAAAATGGAAATGATTATACTTTGTTAAATTGTTCACAAGGATTTAGTGTATATAAAACTAGTAAAAGTAATGATAAATGTTTTCCAATAATAAAAAATGATAATCAAATCTTAACAGGAACCGATGCCACAATAGAATTATTGAATCAAGCTAAATTACTACCTACCATTTGCCTAGAAAGTGCTATTGAACAAGACTATAGAAAAAAATATGCAAATATAGAAAGAATGATTAACATTGGAAAAAAAGAACAATTAAACAAATATGATAATTTAATAAATTGTATTTATGATTCATATGATGGAATTAACGATTTGTATGACCCAAGTACAGGAAGTATTATCATACCTATGTATGATTTTGAATTAATAGAAGAAGAAAATCCTTTAAAAAAACTGTGGAATAAAAAAGATGATGAGAATCTTCAATATTCTTTAAGAGATGACAATAATTATTTGTTAAGGGGCTCTAAAACCTATTATTATTTTTTAGCTAATCGCCAGAATGATGAAAGTATAAACCAAGAAATACTAACTAAACAAATGGTATTACAGTGGATGGACAATTATATTGATTTTTTTGCTCTAGCTATACATGCTGTAAATGAAACTCAAGATTTATCAAATATTCAAAATAAAAAATTAATACTAGGCATTTTAGATAATATAAGAAATGTTGATCTTATATGTATAAATCAAATTATAAATTATAACTATGGTGATAAAAACTTATTAATAAACCTAGAAAAAATAAATAAAAATGAATTACTATCAAAGTATTATCAAAATATTTTGATAACAGATGAAATGATGAAAAATTTAAGTTTTAATAAAAAATACTTATTAAATAAAAATGAATTGTTGATTACATTAATCAATGTTTTACAGCTTTTGAAATACCATCGTTCCATAATCACTACCAAAAGTGACACCAAAGATTATTCAAAAGAATTTAGAGTTTATAGGGAAATAGATAATTTTGCAGAAAATTATATAACTATGGACCTTGCTAATAAAAAAATAAATGACTCAATGAAGTATGGTATATGTGGATTATCATATGGAGGAATTGAACTTCCTATTATTCAAAAAATATTGAATAAAAACAATCATAATATAGGAATTTTAAGATTTTGTAAAGATATAGCAAGTTATAAAAATAAACATTCAGTAGAAATTAGAAACTTTGACATTAATGATTATGGTGGAGTTCAAAATTTTGGAATGGATTTAGGTTTAAAATATATAATAGCCGATGATAATTTATTAACAGCTAAAACCATGCAACTCGCACTCAACACTTTTTATGATATTAAAGTAGATGTAAATAGTATTATTACTGTTAGATATCCTAGTATAAATAGAGTAAATCAAATGTTTATGGAAAATCATGGTGCCGTAGACTATAAATACTTCTTTAACTTTATTTACGGTCTTTGTTTTCAAAGCCCATATACTTGGCGCGATGAAAACAATGATGATATGTATAAAGATTCGCTAGGAGTATTTGACAAAAATCGTCAGAAAATATTAGAATGTTTATATAAGAATCATGATTATAAACCAAATAGCGAAGTAGCTAAAATAAAAAAATTAACATTGTATTAAAAGAGGTGGACAAATGAGAGTAGTAAGTATAGGAGATTTAGTAACAGATTACTATTATAAAGGTAAAACATTACTAGGAGTCTGTGGCGGAATGACATCACATAATATAATTGCTAATTTAGCCCATAAAAAAATACCAACTTTAGTAATTGGCGTATGTGGTAATGATAGTGCTGGAAAAATTGCCATAAAAAGTCTGCAAGACTTAAAAATAGAAACAAAAGTTGAAATAAAAGATAACATAAAAACTAGATGTTTTCATGTATCATTCATAGAAAAAGAAAATAAAATAAATTTTACTTCCAAGAAATCATGCCCAATTTGTAATAAAAAACATTGGTATGAAAATAGTGAAATTGATGTTCAAAACACCTTAAATCTCATTGATAAAAATGATATATTAGTTTTTGATAATTTAAATGAAAAAAATATAGAAATAATAAATAACGTGAAAAATATAAAAATGCTTGATTTAGGCTATCAAAATGATTTAGAAAATCTTTCTAATAAAGAAATTAAACAAATTTTAAGTAAATTTACAATCATTAATCTTAATCAAAGAGTAGAAAAATATTTATGTAAACGTTTTAAAACAACCAATATTTTAAATATTGCTAAAGATTTAAACTTATTAATAGTAACCAAAGGAAAATCAGGTGCCGACTTTATATATAGCAATAATCTTATTTCTAAAAAATTAAAAACAATTTCAAAAGAAATAGACCCAACTGGAGCTGGAGATGCCTTTTTTGGAACATTTATTTATGAATTTATAAAAAATGATTACCAAATTGATAATAATTATATTCAATCTTCATTTGAAAAAGCAGTTCATTTAACTAACAAGGTAGTTCAAAATATAGGCTCAAGAGGACATTTAAATAAACTTTATAAAATCAAAAAACTACCTAATATATGTACATGTGAAAAATTCATATATGAGCCTAGAAAACAGATTACAAGATGTAGTCTCAATGTCAACAATTTAAAATCAAGAGTACTTAATGCTATCAAAAGTCAGGCTTATAGTCAATTAAAACATATAGATTTTAGTAAATTAAATTCTATATTATTTGTAGGAACTGGTGGCTCTTTTCCCGCTGGAGTATTTGCTAGCAGAGTAATTAATAATCTATATGGAGCCAATACTTTAAGCATATTGCCAAGAGATATTTTATTCCGTAATAATAGTAAAGTAGATAAAGCTTTCTTATTTTCTTATTCTGGCACCACCAACGACTTATTAGAAGGAGTTAAAAATTTTGATAACAAGGATAAAATAATTATTACAAAAGGTCAAAAAACAAAAGTTTCCGAAAAAACAAGTATTCCAAAACAAAACATTATCTCATATAGAACTGTAAATAATAAAGCCAAAGAAAGAGGCTTTCTAGCATTTGAAGGAACACTTTCTCCAGCCAGTTTATTTTTAAAATTATATTTTGATATTAAGAAATTAAATAATGCTGACGAATTCATTTTAGAAAGTTTAAACTATTGGAATAATTATTTTGATGAATATTTTAAAAATAATAAAAAATTTTTAAAACAAATTTTAATCAAAGGAAATATTTTAAATATCTTTACTGGAGATTATACAATTACAGCTGGTAAATACTTAGAAAGTACCTTAGTTGAATCAGGAATATTTCATATTTTGATTCACGAAAAGAAAAACTTTTCCCATGGAAGATTTATAAATTACGAAAACTTATCTACAAAAACCAATTTATATTTAAAAACCAAAAATATGGCGAAATATGAAGAATCATTACTTGACTATTTAAAAGATGGAAATAATATAATTATTGAAAGCAAGTATGAAGGTATATTGGGTGAATATGATCTCTTAGTAGCTACACAATATTTAATATATAATATTGGTAAATTATTAAATGTTGATTTGTCTAAACCAAAATATACTGAAAAGGCCTTAAAAATATACTTCTATAAAGGCAAATTATAACACTATACATAATTAACGGTAATAAAATATCACTAGTTGAAAAAAACTAAAAGTTATGTTACCATGTATATAGATGAGATTATTCTCATAAAATAAAAAAGGAATACTTAACACTCCAATGTTGAGTACTCGCCAAAAATTTTGGGTAAAGCACTTAATCTACAGAATGTAAATTGAGTGCTTTTGCTATTTATAAATCATTATCTAAATAATAAAATTATAAGTAGAAAGATGATAATGATTAAAGAAGAAATTAAAAAATCTTTCTTAGTCATATCACCACCTCCTTTTGGAGGCAAGCACTCAAACTGTTAAGATATTCCTTATATAAATTAAACAATATAACTATTCGTTACATAATAAAAAAACAAAAAATATCATATCAAACCTCAAAACTTTGTAAAAGTGTGATAAAATGATATTAGAAAGTAGGGGGCTAATATGATAGAATTTAAAAATGTAAATAAAATCTATAAAACTAAAAAAGGAGTCGAAACAAAAGCCTTAAATAATATAAACTTAAAAATAGGAAATAAGGGTATGGTTTTCATCACTGGTAAATCAGGTAGTGGAAAATCAACTATGTTAAACTTACTAGGTGGCTTAGATAATATCACCAGCGGAGAACTTCTAATCAACAATCAAAACATCAGTAACTTTAAAAATAAACAGTATGACTCATATAGAAATACATACATCGGTTTTGTCTTTCAAGAATTCAATATCTTAGAAGAGTATAACGTCTATGAAAACATAGAGCTAGCTTTAAGATTGCAAAATAAAAAACCCCAAAAAGATGAAGTAGAAAAATTATTAAATCGCTTAGGATTAAAAGATTTAGAGCAAAGAAAACCAAATGAATTATCAGGTGGTCAAAAACAAAGAGTTGCCATTGCTAGAGCCTTAATCAAAAACCCTAAAATAATACTAGCCGATGAACCAACTGGAAATCTAGATCAAACCTCTAGTAAACAAATTTTTGATTTACTAAAAGAAATATCCAAAGAAAAATTAGTAATAGTCGTATCACATGATATGGAATCTGCCGCAACTTATGCCGATAGAATAATTGAACTAAAAGATGGCAACATCATTCATGACACTAACCCCAAAACAGAAATAAAAATTGAAGATTTTCATTTAACAAAATCAAAACTACCATTTTCTTACAGCATTAAATTAGCTTTAAAATCCCTTACCATAAAACCATTAAAACTTTTAATGACTTGTATATTAACAGCTATGGCTTTAATCTTTATGGGTTTTACCGTAAACTGTTTAATATTTGATAAAGTAGATTTAATGACCAACACCATGAAAGAAAATGACCAATATGTCTATACTGTGAATAAAACAGAATATTATGGATTATATGACCAAAGAACATATGAATTAAAAGAAGAAGACATAAAGCAAATAGAAAAAGACACTAAAAGTATTTTAAACAAAGCCTATATGTTATATGATAATAATTCAATTTTAACATTTGAATTTGGAACGCCAGAAATAGAAAAACCAGATTATTATATGAATGAACCAGCTATTATCAGATTCGTTGAAATAACAGATGATAAAGTGGTTGGTAAATTAATCGGTAAACTTCCAGAGACAAATCAAGAATTAGTCATTCATAAATATTTAGCCGAATACATAATTAAATATGGTGTTATCGATAGTGAAAATAATTTATATAAACCAAAAAATATCGAAGAGCTTGTAAATTCAAAACACGAATTAAAATTAGGTGATAATAAAGTAACCATAAGTGGAGTAGTAGATGATGATAATAGTCAGTTTGAAGAATATAAAAATGGAAATCCGATTAATAATTATGACCTAAGAAATTACATACAAAATGATTATATTGAACCATCATGCACCGTTTACGTAAAAGGTTTTACAAATGTAGCTAAATTAAATAGTGATAAAAGAGAAATATTAACTAAAATGTCTATTACCAATATAGTAGATAATGAAAATATTAATCCAGAAGAAATATCCACATATAATTTAAATAGTTTAACCAAAAATAAAACTATAATTACCAAAGAAGGATTAAAAGAAGTAAACAAATTAAACAAAAATGAAGTAATACTATCTATAAACGATTTAAAAAAGCTAGATCCAAATTATAACCAAGGATTAGAAGAATATTCAAAAAATAACAGAACGCTCTCATATAACCAAATTGTAGAAACATATACTCAAAGTTATTTAAATAGTAATAATTTTAATTCCTTAAAAATAAAACTAAAAAAATATAATCAAAAAACAAATAAAACCGATAATATTGTTATAAATACTATAGGCGTAACTATAGAAGATAATTCATATGTCAGTAACGAATATGTAGAAGAATATACCCCAAAGACAAAAACATTAGAAGAAGTATATATTTATGATGATAATATTAAAAATCTAAAAGAAATTTTTAACAAATATAAATTTAGTCAAATAAGAGATTTTAAAAATGGAACATATTATACCTATAGTATACCTCATGAATCAGATATATCTACGGTCATTGGTACATATAAAGCACTATATAAATACATATTAGTAGTAAGTTTGATCTTTGTTTTATTTGCTATTTTACTATTTTCAAACTTCATAGGAACATCAATATCATATGCCAAAAAAGAAATAGGCATATTAAGAGCCCTAGGAGCTAGAAATAAAGATACCTTAAAAATATTTACCTATGAATCATTAATAATTGGTTTCATATCATGGATATTATCAGTCATGGGTTGGATATATGCCTGTAATTTATTAAATAAAAGTATGTTTGGAAATATGTATTATACCCTAAATGGAATAATAAAAAGCCCATTAGTCCCACTAGGTATGTTTATCTTTACAATTATAATAGCTTTAGTAATAACATTTATTTCAATTAGTAGAGTAAATAGAATTAAACCAATAGATGCCATATTAAATAAATAGTTCCGGGGTGGAACTTTTTATGATATAATAAAATACCATATGGAGGAAGTAATAATGGAAAAGTATGTTTTAAGTAAAATGACAGGTAAAAATTTTTCTAAAGCCATACTCGAAGTCTATCTTCAAACATCATATAATCATGATCAATACCCTGGATATTTAAAATGGTTTTACACAGTAAATCTTCCAAGAATATTTAAAGGTGAAGGTGATATTATTTTCTATTTAGATGGATTAGAAATAGTTAGTCTAGCAACCTTAAAAAACACCGACGAAAAGAAAATATGTACCTTACTTGTAAATGAAGATTATCAAAATAAAGGCTATAGCAAACAAATATTAGAAAACTCATTTGAATATTTAGGTACCGATAAGCCCCTTATTACTATTCCAAATAAAAGACTAGATGAATTTAATAAAATAATCGATGCCTATCACTGGATAGAAACAGATAGAACTGACGAATATTATAGTGAAGAAATTATCTTTAATGCTCCAAAAGTCTTAAAAAAATAAGACTTTTTTGTTATAAAAAAACATTCAAAGCATATACTTCTTTGGGTGATAATATGGATTTTAAAGTAGGCGACTTAGTCACTAGAAATTCACATAATAATGACATCATATTCATAATTCTCAGTATTGAAAATAATACTTGTCAGTTAAAAGGAATTAACGTTAGACTCCTTGTTGATAGTGACATATCTGATTTAAAAAAACATGAAGGTGGTGACATTGAAGGAGAAACAACATTTTTACAAAGAATTCAAAATCAAGAAAAATTAGATAGAAATGATTTTTTCTACCTTCCAGGTAAAATCCTTCACATTGATAGTGATAAAGATTTTTTAAAAAGATGCTTAGACTATTATAAAGAAATAAATATTTGGGCTATGGGTATTAATGAAGAAGAAAAAAACATGCCTGTTCAAATGATAAACTGGCTTGAAGAATATAAACCAAACATTGTTGTCATAACTGGTCATGACGCGTACTATAAAAGAAAAGGCGATAAAAACACCATCGAAGCCTATAAAAATAGTAAATATTTCTCAGATGCTATAAAAGAAGCTAGAAAGTATGAAAATAGTCATGAAAAACTAATTATCATTGCCGGAGGCTGTTCATCGTATTATGAAGAATTAATAAGAGCTGGAGCTAACTTTGCCTCAAGCCCTAAACGTATAAACATTCATGCCTTAGATCCTGCTATTGTCGCTGCAAAAATGAGCTTGTCGGATATCAATAAAGATATAAACATCAAAGATATACTAGAAAAAACCAAATATGGTAAAGATGGTATGGGAGGAATAATTACGAAAGGAACAATGTATGTTGGTTATCCCCGCTAAAAAGCTTTATAACTTAAAAACCATAAAAAAAGATATGATGCCTCATCTAAATAAAATAGTCAAAATAAAATGTAACCTTGGACGCAATAAATCAGAAACCTATAAAGCAAAAATAATTAAACTATATAACTGTGTCTTTCTAGTAGAATTAACTGAAAATAAAACTGTTAAATCATTCTCCTATGCCGATATTATTACTAAAACTATCAAAATATACGAATAACCCTCTAATTTACTTGATTTTTAGCTAAAAATATTGTACAATGAAAATGAAATCATGCTAGAAGGGAGAGGTTAGCTTGAAAATTACATCAGTCAACGTTCGTAAAGTCGACAGCGAAAACCGTATGCGTGGTATCGTATCAGTAGTAGTAGATGATTGCTTCGCAATTCACGGAATTAGAATCATCGAGGGCGATAATGGACTATTTGTTGCCATGCCAAGTCGTAAGAACAGTGATGGTACTTATCATGATGTCGCACATCCAATTACACCTGAGTGCCGTAAAATGTTCGAAGATGCAATTCTCGAAGAGTATAATAAAGTTAAAGAAGAAAAAGGCGAATAATTCGTCTTTTTTTACATATACTCTTTTAGAAAGGGTGAAACAAATGGATAAAATAGATAGTGTCATCACTTCATTAAATCATAGTATAACCATAAATGAAAGAAAAAATATTATCATTACCGGAGTAAAAAAAATCGAAAGTTTTGATGAAAACGAGTTTTTTATGGAAACTAGTATGGGAAACTTAACCTTAAAAGGAGAGGGTTTAGAAATAATCAAATTAGATACTTATCAAGGAAATGTGTCTATTAAAGGTAAGGTTGATAGTATCGCTTATACCGAAGAAACAAACAAAGAAAAAGAAGGCGGACTATTAGGAAAATTATTTAAATAATGAGCCTAAATATTCAAATAACCTCACTGCTATTTTCCTTCACATTTGGTATATTCTTCGCTTTATTCATCGATATAAACCACAAAATAATCTATAATACAAAAATCATAATAAAACTAATAGGAACCTTTTTAGTAGTTTTTTTAAGTGTCATAATTTACTTTGTCTTACTTTTAAAAATCAACAATGCTACATTTCACCCTTATGAATTACTAATGATAATTCTAGGATTTTTCTCAGAAAGTTTCATAAAAAATAAACTAATATCACGTAAATAAATTGTCTAAAAATAAAACCCACATTGTAAAAATAAAGGAAAAATGCTATACTTTTACTAGAAAGTAAGGTGATAAAATGGCTAAGAAAAAAGTACCAAAAAAAGCTAAAAGACGTCTTTTAGTCTTTGGACCAATTGCCATCTTTGTCATTATTTACTGCGCATTTACTTTAGTCACAACCGTCGCAGATTTATGTTCATTAAAAAATGAAGAAACTAACCTTAATAATAAATTAGAAAGCCTTAAAACAAACGCTAGTGACCTTAAAACCGAAATCACTAAACTTCAAGATAAAGACTATGTGGCCAGATATGCTAGAGAAAATTACCTCTACACTAAAAATGGTGAATATGTCATAAAAACCGAAGAAAAAACTAAAGAAGAAAAAAAACAAACAAAAAAAGACGAAACTTATATCATCTATGCTTGTATAACCGCAACCATTTTAATAATATTGTTTATCATCATAAAACATAAAAAAAGTCGTAAAAAAAAGAAAAGTTCCAAATAACGGAACTTTTTATAATTTAAAATCATCAACAATTTCATCATTCATATCTTTACCATCAAAATATAACTTACTTTTAAATTTAAAAAATAAAGCAATAATATTTGTTGGGAAAGCCTTAACAAGCTTATTATAATCAGTAATAATATCGTTATAATATTTTCTAAAAGCGACAATCTCAGCTTCTGACTCATTTAAAGCAATATCAATTTTCATAAAAGATTCCGCACTTTTAAGTTTAGGATATTCCTCTTTATATTTTTCAAACTCCTTAATCGCATCATATAACTTTCTATCTAAATCAAAATTACTAATTTTGCGTGAACGTAACTTTACAATTTGCTCTAAAACATCATTCTCCGTTTTCGTATTGGCTTTAATCACATCAATAGACTTATTAAGTAAATCAAAACGTTTTCTTAAAACCGCATCAATATTTGCCTCAGCTTCATTAATTCTAATAATTAAAACCTGAAATTGATTATAGCTACTAGCTACCCAAATAATAAATAAAGATAAAGCAAGTAAAATAGATGTCAAAACTATAAACGTTCCCATATCATCACCTTAAAAACATTATAACAAATATCTTACTTCATTTCAATTATTTGGATAAAACTCTGGGTCGGAAATAATTCTTTCATCAAATTTAATATAATTCACATATATAATTAAAATTAAATACCAATCTCCAGTATTTGGATCGCTTAAAATAATATGATCTCTTCCAGATTGTTCAATAATTCCAGAAAACACCTTGTCTCGCCATTCATTAGAATCAGGATAAGATGCATACACCTCAACCTTTTTACCTCTGTTTAATCTTAAAATATTCTCAATATAAGATTGCTCTAAAGGCGCACTATAATTCATTTGAACCTGTTGATTAGGTATATTACCACTACCACTATAAATAGGATTTCCAGGAAACCCATTTTGGTTTACAAAACTATTATTCATTTTATCATCCTTTCCATATAAATATATTCATAAACAAGTAAAATATGTTATACTAAAAAAGGAAAGGGTGAAACAATATGAAAGTAATTTTAGGAGTATCTAATCGTCATGTACACTTAACAAATGAAGACTATCAAACCTTATTTGGTGATGAACCGATGAATAAAGTAAAAGACTTACGCCAGCCAGGACAGTTTGCTTCAGATAAATTTGTTACCTTAAAAAATGGAGATAGACAAATTACTCATGTTAGAGTTCTTGGACCAATTAGAAATTATACTCAAGTAGAAATTTCTAAAACAGACGCTTACACATTAAAACTAAACCCACCAATAAGAACATCTGGTGATCTAGAAGGGTCAAGTTCCATTACTTTAATTGGACCAAAAGGAGAATTAAATTTAAACCAAGGATGTATCTTAGCCAATAGACATATTCATATTAGTAAAGAAGAAGTAAAAAAATATAACTTAGAAGGTGTTAAAAAAGTCAAAGTCAAAATAGATGGTGAAAAAGGTGGAATTTTAAATAATGTTCACCTTAAAGTATTAGAACCATCATTACTTGAAATGCATATCGATACCGATGAAGGTAATGCCTTTAATGTTAAAACTGGCGATGAATTAGAAATAATTGAATTAGAAAGGGATGAATAAATGAAATTAAAAAACAAAGTAGCCGTTGTAACCGGCGGAGCCATGGGTAATGGCTTAGGAATTGTTAAAGTTTTTCTAAAAGAAGGATCCAAAGTAGCTATACTAGACTACTCAGAAAACTTAGATGAAACTGTTAAAAACTTAGATAATAAAGTTTTAGCCTATAAAGTAGATATAAGAGATGTTACATCAGTAAATAACGCCATTAAAGACATTTATGAAAAACTAGGTAATATTGATATCTTAGTCAATAATGCTGGCGTATGTAAATTAAAACCTTTTATGGAAATGGATGATACCTTAAGAGATTTTCATTTTGATATAAACATTAAAGGAACTTGGAATGTCACTAAAGCCACATTACCTTATATGAATAAAGGATCTATAATAAACTTATCAAGTGTCACTGGACCATTAGTCGCCGATAGCGGAGAAGTTGCTTATGCAACAACTAAAGCTGCTTTAATTGGTTTTACCAAAGGCTTAGCTGCCGAACTTGCTCAAAAAAACATTAGAGTAAATGCTATAATGCCAGGATATATTATGACTCCAATGGTTGAAAATATGGCAAAAGAAACAAATAAAGAAAACCCTCAAAGCGTTGTAGATGGTATTGCTAAAGCTATACCAATGCAAAGACTAGGCAACATAGAAGAATTGGGGAACCTAACAGCCTTTCTAGCCTCTGATGAGTCTAGTTATATAACTGCACAAGGTATCATAATAGATGGAGGCTCAACCTTGCCTGAAACCATGACTATGGGTGTATAAACTACATAAAGTAGTTTTTTTCTTGACATGATATAAAAATTAACCTATAATAAAACACCAAGAAAGGCGTGATTACATGTCAGAAGAACTAATCATAAACGAAACTCCACAAATAACCAATGAGACCATAGTAGAAAGATATACTAATTTCTTTGTAGAACGTTTTGTCTATAGTGTAGCTGAATTAGAAGAGTTAAACCAAGAACAAAGAACACATTTAATGTTAAATATTTTAGAAGCCCTATCATATCTTATTTGTGACACTGATTATTTAAACTTAGGAAATATTAAAACAGTAGGAAATATTATTAATGAAAGTTATGAAGTGCCAAAAGGCCTAAGACGTATTGGAGTAAGTGCAGGAACCAAAGCTACCTTTAATCCAATTGCTCCAAATCAAATACCAAATGCCTTAAACATGTTATTTTACCAGTATTATCATACTTGGGATGAAATAGACCCATTCCTAAGAGAAGCCATGTTTAACATTAAATATATGCGTATTCATCCATTAGAAGATGGTAATAAAAGAAGTGCAAAACTAATTTTAACAGCTAATCTTTGGAAAGAAGGACTAGCTCCAGTAATTATCACTAAAGAAGATACCGATGAATACTATGATTTTATTAACACGCAAGACTATGATAGCTTCGCTGAATTTTTAAAACAACGTTCAAATGTCGAAACAAACACTATGTGTGGATTTTATAAAAGCTTAAAAGGAATATCCTTAACCGAATCAGTAAAAGATGAAGATGTAAAAAAACTTGTTCTTAAAATAAAATAGACCTCGAAATGGTCTATTTTTCATCTTCAAAAAAATAAGTAATTTGAACATTCGCTCTTCCACAAATTGCCCCAAGTAATTGAATTGATGGAGTTTTAGGCGATTTTAAACTAAGTAAATGTCCTAAATAACTTTCACTAAGCCCTAAAACTAAAGCCATTTTAGTAATGCTCCAATTTCTTTCTTTTTTTAATCTCTTTAAATTTTTTTTTAACTAAATTGCAGTAATAATTGCTTAAATTATCATCCATGTTATCACCTAATTCAATAATAACTTAATTAAAATGAATTTTTTGTCCTATTAGGACAAAAGCGTGATATAATAAATTTGAAAATAAAATAAAAAAATGATAATCATAGTAGTTGCATAAATACAGAATGGATACAGATAGTATATCTTATTGGTGGACCTTGTCTGCTGTGGCTGGATATACTGTTGATTCATTCTCTATGCACATTCGAAAATTGGTATTGATAGCACAACAATATATAATCACAGCTATGCAGTTCGACCAACTATCTATCTAAGCTCTGATATCCAAATCACAGGAGGAGATGGAAGTCAGTCAAATCATTATCAGTTATCACTATAAAATATAATAAAAAGAAGATTAATTTTTAAAACATTTTAATCTTCTTTTTAATCTTCTAGTTTAACCGTTGGAATACTTTCATCCAAAGAACTCTTATTATCTGTAGGCTCAGTTCCTTTAATATAATAAAGAACCTTTGCCTTTGAACTATTATTAGCTACCTTTCCACTAACAGGATCAATAGCCACTCCAACCACATTTTTAGGAGTTTCATACCAAAGCTTAGAATCATCCTTGCCTTCTAAATATGTTTCCATTACATCAACCCAAGCATTCTTTAAATTTGAACTATCCTTACTAGATACTTCCTTATTATCATCATATCCAGTCCACATCCCAACAACCAAATCCTTATCATATCCAAAAATTAAATTATCAGTATTAGTTGTTCCAGACTTTAAAGCATACTTGTGTGTCATCTTAGGTGCAATACTAAGACAAGTAGGAGTATTATAACTTTGAAACTCTTTCGCATAAGTAGTTGTCAAAAGTTCATTTAAAACATAAACCGTATTTTTATTCAAAACATTTTCTAAACTAGGCTCATACTCATATAAAACATTCCCATCCATATCTGTAACCTTGCTTATAAAATAAGGCTCAACCTTATATCCCTCATTAGCTAAAGCACTATAAGCTCCCATCATATCCATCATATTAATCTCTTCTGCACCTAAAGCAAGAGAAGGTAGAGTATTAACTTCTTCTTCAATACCAACACGCTTTAAAATATCTGGTAAAGCATTATCACCCAAGAACAAATGTGTTTTTACCGCATAAATATTATCTGAATAACTAATCGCAGCTGCTAAACTAATTGGTCCATTCGCATATTCATCATTGTAATTTTTAGGAGTATACGTTTTATTTCCAGAAAAACTAAAAGTTGTTTTTTCACTAGTAAAAGTTGTCGACGGTGTAAAACCATTTTCTAAAGCCGAATAGTATAAAAATGGTTTAATTGTTGAACCGACCTGTCTTTTGGCTTTTGTTGCTCTATTATACTGACTTTTATTATAATCTCTGCCGCCAGCTAAAGCCAAAACTTTACCACTCTGAGGATCCATCATAACTCCTGCCATTTGAATGTCTTCATTAGTTATATTTTTATTTACACTATCCTCTAAAGATTTTTGAGCCTTCATGTCTAAATTAGTATAAATTTTAAGGCCACCAGTATCCAAAAACGAAGAGGGGATAGTCTTAATTGATTGTAATTCATCCATCACTGCATCCTGGTAGTACATCATCATTTTTAAATTTTCTTCATCAGAACCTTTTTCATAATTAAGTTTAGTATTATAAGCACCATCAGCTTGCACCTGTGTAATATAACCATTCTTAACCATCGCATCTAAAATGATTTTTTGCCTTTTTTTAGCCTCATCCTCATTAGTCAAAGGAGAATATTTACTTGGGTTCTTAGGTATTCCTGCCAGCATGCTCGCCTCAGCTAAATTCAAATTTTTCGCACTTTTATTAAAATAATATTTAGAAGCATTTTCAATTCCAAATATTCCACCATAATTAATTGTATTTAAATAACCTTCTAAAATGTCATCTTTGCTGTAATGTGACTCTAGTCTAATTGTAATCCATGCTTCTTTAAGCTTTCTGTCCCACGTCTTGTCAAAATCTAAAAATAAGTTCTTAGAATATTGCTGGGTAATAGTTGATGCACCTTGTAAATTCTCTCCTGATTTTATATTAATAAACATAGCTTTAATAATTCTAAGAAAATCAAAGCCATGATGTTTATAAAAATTTTTATCCTCTACCGCAATTGTCGCATTAATCAAATGCTTAGAAATATCTTTCAAACTAACATTTTCATTGGATCCAGCTGTATAAACCTCACCATTAATATCGTATAAATGATATCCATTTGCTCCACTAATTGGTAATTTTGGCTGAACTTTCGCATATAAATATATACCAAAGTAAATAGCGATAAAAAAGAAAATAATTCCAAAAATAATAATTAGCCACTTCTTAGATTTTTTCTTCTTCATCAAATCACGTCACTTTCTAAAATTATTATTGGAAAAATTTTCAAAAATATAAGTAAAAAAATCATATATGTGTTATAATCTTTGTGCGAGGTAAAAAAATGAGTAAAATAAATATCGAAGCAGTTTTAAAAACAAAAAATAATATTCATACATTTAAAGGAAAAGGAATCAAAAAAGATAATCAAATTATCTATAATGATGAAAACGTCCAAACTAAAATTACTTTAGATAATATAATAACCATTGAAAGAAATTCAGACTATAATTTAAAAATAAACTTTAAACCAGGTATAAAATTAAAAGGAACATATATAACTAACTATGGAACCTTAAATGTTGAAACTAAAACTATTAACTTAATTCAAAAAAATAATGAACTAGAAATTACTTATAAATTAAAGGTAAATGAAACCCATATTGACACCTTTACATATAATTTAAAATTTACCCTTGACACATAGATAGAATATGGTACAATGTTTTAAGATTAATTCGAGGAGGTATAAATATGAAATTGTCAAAAATGTCTAAAGATGAATTAGAACTTTATTCATACACTGATTTGGCATCGATGATTTTAAAAGAAGAAAAAAAGAGTTTAACCACTCCAGAAATCTTTAAAAAAATCTGCACCCTATTAGATTTATCAGATGAAGACTATGCCAGTAAAATAGGAGACTTTTATACATCACTAACTACTGATAAAACATTTATTTTATTGGATGACGCATCATGGGATTTAAGAGATAGACATTCTGTTAAAGTAAATCTTGAAGATGATACCGAAGATGAAGAAGATTTAACCGAAACAGAAGAGGAACTAGATGATGAATTAGATGACATGGCCCCAGAAGATATGCATGATATGGATGATGATTCACAGTTAGATGACCCAAATTTAGACGATGCCGTAGATGTTGACGATGACGATTTAACAATTATAGATGAAGACGAACTTGATTAAGTTTGTCTTTTAATATACTATTATTTAGTTGACAGAAGTGATAGTAATTTATATCTCTTAAAATAAACAAAAACTGACTTTAAATTTGTCAGTCTTTTTGTTTTGGTGGTTTGTAAACTAATATATCAGAAATATCACAATCTAATACATAACACATTCTAGCCAAAATATTCAAATCAGTACGTACAATCTTGTTTTTCGAATATCTAGAAACTAAATCGAAATCAGTCCCAATAGAATTTGCTAATCTATTATGAGTAATATTTTTTTCTTTAAGTATTTTATCAAGATTTATATAAACTTCCCCATAATCATCCACAGAAGAAAAGACACTTTTTATTTTTGCTTTCCGCATATTATCAACTCCATTTATTTCATTATAGCCAATATCATGTTGCATTATAATACGTTATATGGTATTATGTTATATAACGGTAACGATTTCAAAAATAAAAGGAAGGGTGTTGTAAATGAAAAAGAATTTCAAAAACAAATTACTTTATTTTTGCTTGGGAGTATTAGCTTGCAGTGTAGTAGGAGTAACTGCTGCCACTTACTTTCCATCCAATGATATTACTTATGATAATAAAGAAAGTGGACTTTCTTCAACCAATGTTCAAGGAGCCATCGATGAACTTTATAATGAATGTTTTCCTAAACCATCTATTGGAGAAATTATAGAGAATTTAGAAAAGGACGAATATGAATGTAGATATTTTTTTACTGGAACAAATCCAAATAATTATGTAACCTTTAATAATGAGACAGCAGGTTGGCGTATAATCTCAGTAGAATGTGATGGAAGAATAAAGATTATAAAAGCAAATAGTATTGTTGAATTAGATTGGTTAAATGGGCAGGAAAGTGTAAATAATGAGTGGAATCAGTCAAGACCGAATATATATTTGAATGATAATTATTATAATATCCTAACATCAATTGCTAAAAATCAAATTGTAGAGAGTAATTTTAGTATAGGAAAATTATCTGGTAACGAAGATAATATAATGGTACAAGTAGATAAAGAAAACGGTACTTTATGGAAAGGAAATATTGCTTTACCAACAATAAGCGAATATTTAAGAACAAATATAGATAAAGATAATTGTGGCACATTTAATTTATACAATGAAAACTATAATAATTGTAAAAGCACATCATGGATGTTTAATGGTGGAAATTGGTGGTCATTATCTGCCTATTCTGACTCAGCGGGACATATATTCGCACTTAATACTGATGGAACTATCGGTTATGGATATATGGCTGGTTGGAAATTTGGTGTTTATCCCACCTTATATCTCTCATCAAAAATCAAAATCACTGGTGGAAATGGAAGTCAGTCAAATCCTTACCAGTTATCACTATAAAATATTCATAAAAAAACAAAGAAATCCTTATAAGTAAAGGGTTTCTTTTTGATTTAATAAAGTTAAAATGTTTTCATATACTGAGCTAACTAAGATTATATTAAAATTACTAAATAAATATTTAAAAATATATTTTTATAATTTTTAATCACTACTAGTAGAACTATCATCTAAATTATCAAGAGCAAACTCTATACATTCGTTAATAACTCTGTTAACTGATAAATTATTATCTCTAGCTACATCTTCAATTTTCTTTAAAGTTGCTAGCTTAATTCTAATAGTTTTTAACACAGATTGTTCATTTTCCACATTTGGTAATTTAAATTTTTCCATCATTTCACCTCGCTACTCAAATTATAAATATTCATATTACAAATAGTAAGCATTACAAATTGTAACACAAATAACTAAATTTTAAATAAATTAAATATTCTACCTTGTTTTCATATTTGATAAAAAGCATAAAATATAGTATAATTACTTAGAAAAAGGTGATAAAAATGTTAGAAAGATTAATTGCAATTGAAGAAAAATATAATGAATTAACTGAAAAATTAAGTAGGCCAGAAATTTTAAATAACATTAAAGAAACATTAAAATTAACCAAAGAACAAGCATCACTAAAAGAAGCTTATGACGCCTATCAAAACTATAAAAAAATAGAAAATGACTTAAATGAAGCTAAAGAAATGACTAAAGACGAAGAATTAGGAGAATTTGCTAAAGAAGAAATATCAAGATTAAATAAAGAAAAAGAGATTTTAGAAAAACAGATTGAAATTATCCTTCTTCCAAAAGATCCAAATGATGGCAAAAACGTTATCGTTGAAATAAGAGGTGCAGCAGGTGGTGATGAAGCTAATATCTTTGCCGGAGACTTATATAGAATGTATACCAAATATGCTGAAAAAGAAGGTTGGAAAATAGAAGTTATATCTGAAGAACATTCAGATGCTGGAGGATACCCACTTATCGAATTCATGATTAAAGGTGATAACGTTTATTCAAAATTAAAATATGAATCAGGTGCCCATAGAGTCCAAAGAGTACCAGTAACAGAAACGCAGGGACGAGTACATACTTCAACCGCAACTGTATTAGTTATGCCAGAGGCCGAAGAAGTTGATATCGAAATAAATCCAAACGATTTGAGAATAGATGTTTATAGAAGTACTGGAGCTGGTGGACAGTGTGTAAATACAACAGATAGTGCTGTTAGAATAACTCACTTGCCAACAAACACAGTTGTAACATGCCAAAACGAAAGAAGTCAAATTCAAAATAAAGAAAAAGCCATGCAAATGCTAAGAACTAGACTTTACGAAGCTAAACTAAGAGAGCAAGAAGAAAAACTAGGAAGTGAAAGAAGAAGTAAAATCGGAACTGGTGATAGATCAGAAAAAATCAGAACCTATAACTATCCACAAAATAGAGTAACTGACCATAGAATAGGCTATACAACTAAAAACTTAGATAGAGTAATGGAAGGTAATTTAGAAGACATCATCGAAGCTTTGATTACTGAGGACCAAAATAGAAAATTAAAAGAAGCATGAAAGATGAAGAATATTTAAAAAAATATCTTCCTAAAGATAAATTAGAAGAAGGCCTAAAAAAATTAAAACAAGGAAAACCTGTCCAATATATCGTAGGTAACGTTGATTTTTATGACATCAACCTATTAGTAAATGAAAACGTTCTAATTCCTAGATTTGAAACAGAATATCTAGTTGAAAAAACTATTAATTATGCTAAACAAATGAACCACAAATTAGATATTTTAGATATTGGAACCGGCAGCGGAGCTATTGCTATCACTTTATCAAAACATATAAATAGTAATGTAACAGCCACCGATATATCTAAAGAAGCCCTACTTGTTGCTAAAAAAAACGCTGAAAGAAATCATGTAAACATAACTTTTACACAAAGCGATATTTTAAAAAACATAACTGGGAAATATGATCTTATTATCAGCAATCCCCCTTATATTGATAAAAGTGAAAAAATAGATCCATTAGTAAAAAATAATGAACCCCATCTTGCTCTTTATGCAAAAGAAAATGGACTATACTTTTATAGAAACATTTTAGAAAACATAAAACCATTTCTTAAAGAAAAAAACTTAATTGCCTTTGAAATAGGTATGACTCAAAGTAAACAAATAACAAGCATTGCTCAAACCAATTTTCCAAAAGCTAAAATCATCACTGAAAAAGATTTAACTGGAAAAGATAGATATATCTTTATTTTTAACAATTTTTAGAAATTGTAAATAAAATATTGTTAATTAATTAAAAACTAGTTATAATAAAAATATAGGTAGGGGAAAACATGTCAAAAGAAAACTTAAACATTGAAGAATTAAAAAATGAAATTATGCAAAATATTGAATTTAAGAAGCTTACATTGGACCAAGTGCGTAAAGCCATGCACATCAAAGGGGAAACTATGCAAGCTTCTTTTATTATTGCTATAAACGAATTAGAAGAAAAAGGCAAAATTTACTTAGATGAAGAGGGATATTATAAAAAATTTGATAGTAAACAATTAGGTAAAGTACAAGGAACTATTCATATAAATCAAATGGGACAAGGATTTGTTTTTATCGAATATAATGGCCATAAAATAAAATACTTAATAAAAGAAGAGAACCTAAATGGTGCTTTAGAAAACGATATCGTTGTTTTAACTAGTATTCATCATGGGAAAACTAATTATGCCGACGCTAAAGTCGAAAAAATAATCAAAAGATATTCAGGTAAAACAATATTTGAATATAATGGAAATGGTGAATTTATTCCATACACTATCCATGGCAACGTCACCGTAATTTGTCCAAAAGAGCAACTCAGAAAAATTGTCGCTGGTGATAGAGTCTTAGTAACCATTGATAAAGAACGTATTGCTACCATTGAAAATAAAGCCGTATTTGAAGCGCAAATAGAAAAAATAGTTGGCCATAAAGATGACCCAGATATTGAAGTAGCTACCATCGCCGCAGAACATGGATTTTTAAAAGAATTTCCAGAAGATGTCATACAGCAGCTAAAAACAATTCCAGATAAAGTAACTAAAGATGACCTAATAAACCGTAAAGATTTAAGAAAAAAGAACATTTTTACAATAGATGGCAAAGACACCAAAGATATGGATGATGCCATAAGTATTGTAAAAACAAAAGATGATTATTATATTCTAAGTGTTCATATTGCTGATGTCACTCATTATATAAAAGAAGGTTCACCTTTAGATATTGAAGCAAAGAAAAGAGGAACTTCAGCTTATCTAGCAG
Source organism: uncultured Bacilli bacterium (assembly GCA_944358415.1). Classification (GTDB taxonomy): domain Bacteria; phylum Bacillota_I; class Bacilli_A; order RF39; family UBA660; genus Coprosoma. The sequence goes on from CALVRA010000007.1 coordinate 45,037, forward strand.
ACTCAGTCATCCCAATGTTTCCGCATCAAATCTCCAACGGTATTTGCTCATTAAATGAAGGTGTAGACCGCTTAACAAAAACAGTAGATATGTATATATCACCGCAAGGTGAAATATTAGACTATCTAATTTATGATAGTGTCATCAACTCCAAAAAGAAAATGAACTATGACGATGTAAATAAAATACTCAATCAAAACACAATTCCAAAAGGCTATGAACCATTCAAAGACGACCTATTCACTATGCAAGAGCTTTCAAAACTCCTAACCCAAAACTTCCAAGATAAAGGAAAAGTCGACTTTGCCTCTGATGAAATCAAAGCTATTATCTCACCAACTGGTGAACCACTATCCTTTGAAGCCAGGTTCCAGCACGATGCTGAAAGACTAATCGAAAACTTCATGATTGCTGCCAATAGCTGTGTTGCTGAATATCATAAATGGCTAGAAACCCCAGAAATATATAGAGTTCATGGTGATCCAAACGACGATAACCTAGTTGAAGCTTTAAAAACTTTAAAAATAGAAGGACTATGTCCAAAAGAAAAAGCCGATTCTTTAATCAATAAAATAAAAAACGGCCACTATAACTCTAAAGATTTAAATGCCTTTTTAGAAAACTTTAAAGAAAATGAAAATTACTTACTAATTTCTAAAATCGTATTAAAAAGTATGAGTAAAGCTAAATACTTAAGTACATGCGAGGGACACTATGGTTTAGGACTAAATTATTATACCCATTTCACATCACCAATTAGAAGGCATCCAGACCTAATCGTTCATAGATTTACAAATCCCTATGACAACTATACACCAGAGCAGCTTTTGCCATACTATAGTAAATTAGAGGAAATTTGCGACCATGATTCAAAAATGGAAAGAGAAGCCGATAAAGCCGAAAAAGAAACCTTAGATTTAAAAATGGCCGAATATATGCAAAGAGAATTTGAAAATGACCATACCACCATATACAAAGGACGTATCATCAATATGACACCTTATGATACAGAAATTAGATTAGATAACAACATCATTGGCCATGTTACTCCACAAGATTTAGCTCATGCTAAAGCCACCGGTCATAATCAAAAATTAAAACTAGGCCAAAAAGTTTATGTTCTAATCAAAGAAGTATCCATCCCACACCGTATAATATATTTTAATTTAAACTATAAAGAACTATCTAAAGCTAAACAAAAAGTAAAAGAATAGTTCTTTTTACATTTCTTTGACATATATCAAAAATATATTTCAAAATAAAATTACCTTTAAACAAATAATTTAAACATAAGTACACGTAAAAACTACATTTAAAGCAAATGTAAATCATTTTTAAAAACACTTTCATACCAAAATGTAAAGTACTGTGCTATAATAAAAAAAGGTGATTTGAATGGATAAACTTTCTTTACTAATAACTCAATTAAATATTGATAATACATACTTTGAAAATGGTAAACTAGATAAAATTATTTGTAACAAAAATAAAGACAAATATCTTTTTTGTTTATCATTAAATAATATTTTACCAATAAACATGTATCAAAATTTCATCCATAATCTAAAAAAACACTTTAATCAAGTAAACGTAAGCGCTAAAATAATTGCTAATAACTATACCGAAAAAGACTTGAAAGAATACTATAATCACTTCTTAGAAAACTATTCAAAGCAAGCTCCACTACTAAAAATGTTTATAAACATTAATATTTCCTTAGATGATGATAACCTAATTGTAAATCTTACCAATAAAGCCGAAGAAATGAAATTCAAAAGTATTAAAGATAACTTAAAAGAAGATTTAAATAAAGCCGGATTTAATATAAACATTATTACTAAAATAGACGAATTAAAAGCTCAAGAATTAAGAGAAGAAATTGAAAAAGAAAAAATAAAAATAGTTCCTAAAATAACCGAAAAAAAAGAAAGCCCATTCATCATGGGAAGAGAAATCACTGATGAAGCAACCCCAATTAACCTAATAACATTTGAAATGGATAACGTCACAGTTGATGCAAAAATATTTGGTATTGACTTCTTCGAATCAGCAAAAAGTAATTTTAAAATAATTACCCTTAAAATAACTGACGGTACCGATAGTATGTACTGTAAAATATTCTCAAGAGAAGACGATGAATATAATAAATATAAAAAGGCTCTAAAAGAAGGCAAATACTATATTATTAGAGGATACACTAAAAACGATAAATACTCTGGTGAAATAGTCTTAAATGCTAGAGATATTAATATATCCCAAAAAGAAGATGTCGCAAGAAAAGACGCAGCAGAAAAAAAACGTATTGAACTTCATGCCCATACCAAAATGAGTCAAATGGATGGTGTAGCTGATGAAGTAAAACTAGTAGAAACAGCCATGAAATTTGGCCATAAAGCCATCGCCATAACCGACCATAATGGTTGCCAAGCTTTTCCTCATGTCTTTAACTTAGTTACCAAATATAACAAAGGAAAAGAAGATAAAGATAAATTCAAAGCTCTCTATGGCACAGAATTAACTCTAATTGACGATAGTGTAAACATTGTTCTAAGACCATCAGACTTAAAACTCTTAGAAACTACTTACGTCGTATTTGACCTAGAAACAACCGGCTTCAACGCAGGTGGTGCAGACTCTATCATCGAAATAGGAGCTGTAAAAATAAATAGTGGTGAAATAATAGATAGATTTGATGAACTAATTAACCCAGGTAGAAAATTACCTGCTAAAATTACTGAATTAACCAATATCACCGACGATATGCTTAAAGATAAAGATACAGAAGAAAACGCTGTTAAAAGATTTAAACAGTGGGTAGGTGACCTTCCAATGGTTGCCCATAATGCTAAATTCGATGTTTCATTCATCAATATGGCTCATAGTAAATATAACTTAGGCAAATTTACAAACACTGTCATCGATACCTTAGAATTATCAAGAGCTTTAGATACAGGCTATGCAAGACATAGCTTATCTGCCTTAGTTAAAAGATATGAAGTGCCATGGGATGAATCTGCTCACCATAGAGGTGATTACGATGCCGAAGGAACTGCCTTAGTCTTTCATAAAATGCTAAAAAAACTCGTATCAAGAAACTTTGAAACTATTAAAGACTTAGATAAATTAGTCTCAAAAGATGAAATTCATAAATATGGCGCAAGCTTCCATGTAAACTTATTAGCTAAAAATAAAAAAGGACTAAAAAATCTCTTTAAAATAATATCTCTTGCTAACACCAAATACCTATATAAAACCCCAAGAATTTTAAGGAGCGAAATTGAAAAACATAGAGAAGGATTGTTAATAGGAAGTGGTTGCTATGAAAGTGAAATATTTATTCAAGCACGTAGTAAAAATGATGAAGAACTTGCCAATCTAATAAACTTCTATGACTACATTGAAGTTCAGCCCCCAGAAGTATATGATCACTTATTACAAATGGGTGATTTCGCAAATAAAGCAGAACTCCTAGAACACATCAAAAAAATCATCAGAGTTACTAAAGAATCAGGTAAACTAATAGTCGCCACCGGTGACGTTCACCAAATCGAACCAGAAGATAGAATATATAGAGAAATTATTGTAAATCAAAAAGTTCCAGGTGGTGGTAGACATCCACTTGCTAAAAAAGGTATTACTCAAATTCCTAATCAATATCTAAGAACCACTGATGAAATGATGCAAGACTTTGATTTCTTGCCAAAAGACCTAGCTGAAGAAATTGTTATTACTAACCCTAATAAAATAGCCGATATGATTGATATTATTGAAGTTATAATTGATACAGGCGGTATACCATTTGCTCCTAAAATCCCAAACTGTACCGAAACAACAACCGATATGGTTTATAATAAAGCGGAGTCTATATATGGTTATCCATTACCTTATAATATCGAAGAAAGACTAGCTTCAGAATTATATGGAGATGAACCATTTAATACCATAAAAAAATTGATACCAAAAAATAACCTAACCGAAGAAGAATATCAAACTAAAATTCATAAAAAATTAAATGACGTCATGAAAAGCTATAAAGAAGGCGTAATTAACTTATTTAAAGAAGAAAATCCCAACCTTACCGATGACGAAATAAAAGATAAAATGACTGGTATTATCGGAGCTAACTTTGATGTTATCTATTTAATCGCTCAAAAATTAGTAAAAAAATCAAATGACGATGGCTACCTAGTTGGTAGTAGGGGTTCTGTCGGTTCATCATTAGTTGCCAATATGATGGGAATTACCGAAGTAAACGCCTTGCCACCTCACTATGTATGTCCAAATTGTAAACATTCTATCTTTGAATTAAATGGAAAATCATTAGGAGAAGATTATGGTAGTGGTTATGATTTACCAGACATGAACTGTCCAAAATGTAAAGCCAAATTAAATAAAGAAGGTCAAGACATGCCATTCGCCACTTTCTTAGGTTTCCATGCCGATAAAGTTCCAGATATCGACTTAAATTTCTCAGACTTAAACCAAGCAGCCGCCCATGAATATACAAAAGTATTATTCGGTGTAGATAACGTTTATAGAGCTGGAACCATTGGTACTGTTGCCGATAAAACAGCCTTTGGTTATGTCAAAGGATACTGTGAAGATAAAGGCATAACCATGAGAACAGCCGAAGTTGAAAGACTAGCTAAAGGATGTACTGGAGTCAAAAGAACTACTGGACAGCACCCAGGTGGTATAGTCGTTATTCCAGGATATATGGATGTCTTTGATTTCACTCCATTCCAATATCCGGCCGATGACGTCACCTCCGCATGGCGTACCACTCACTTTGATTATCACGCCATCGACCAAGATGTTTTAAAACTAGATATTCTAGGACATTCTGGACCAACAAAATTAAGATTAATTCAAAACATAACTGGTGATGATGTTACCAAAGTTCCATTAGATGATAAAGAAACTATGGGTATATTCCTTTCACCAAAACCTTTAGGAGTAACTAAAGAACAAATTATGAATGATACAGGTACCTTAGGAATACCAGAATTTGGAACACCTTTTACCTTACAAATGGTCAAAGAAACCAAACCAAAAACCTTTGCCGAACTTGTCAAAATATCAGGACTATCACACGGTACTGATGTATGGAATGGTAATGCCAAAGATTTAATTGACCAAGGAATAGTTCCATTCAGTGAAGTAATAGGATGTCGTGATGATATCATGGTTTACCTAATGTATCACGGAGTAGAACCAATCAAAGCATTCAAAATAATGGAATTTGTTCGTAAAGGTAAAGCCACTAAAGAACCAGAACAATGGGCTGAATATACTGAAATATTAAAAAATGCTGGCATTGAACCTTGGTTCATAGAATCATGTAGAAAAATTAAATACATGTTCCCAAAAGCCCATGCAGTTGCCTATGTCATCAATGCTTTTAGAATAGCTTATTATAAAGTTCATAAACCTTCAGTCTATTATGCTGCCCAATTTTCAGCAGAATATGATGACTTTGATATTGAATCCATGATCAAAGGTTATGAAACCGTCAAACAAAGAATCATTGAAATAAACGAAAAAGGCTATGATGCCACCAATAAAGAATCATCTGTTTTAGAATGTTTAAAAGTTGCTTTAGAAGCTTTAGCTAGAAATATCAAATTTAAACCAGTTGACTTATATAAAAGTCATTATCACGATTTTATCATTGATGATGACGGAAATTTAATCCCACCATTTAAAGCCATTGATGGACTAGGGGAAGTCGTAGCTAAAAACATAGTCGAAGAAAGAGATAAAAAACCATTCATCAGCATCGAAGATCTTCAAAAAAGAGCTAAACTTTCCTCAACCTTAATTGAAAAATTAAGAGCCATGGGCATCTTAGATGGTATGGATGAATCTAGTCAGTTATCCTTATTTTAAAACAAGTCTAAATGAACTGAACCCCGTTTCTTGGACATAGAAACGAGGTTTTTATATGTCAAAATTAACTTATGAAGAAAAAAGATAACTGATATTATAGTAAAAATAGAAGAAACAATAATAAATACAAAATCCACTAAAACTGCAAAAGCAAATATGATTGCCAAAAATAATGTTTCAATTAACAAGTAGAAAACAGTTAAGAGAAATATCTAAGGAAGATGAGGATTTGGAAAATATGGCAAAAATAATCGAAGATTTAAATGAAGATAAACACATTATAGGTTTATATGACAAAGAAAAAATGGATGAATGGATGAAAAAAATGATCATGACGAAGCAATAAAAGAAGGCCTAGAACAAGGATCAAACAGTAAAGCAATAGAAATTGCTAAAAAGATGCTTAAAGAAAACAAGAAAATATCTGATATTTCTAGATTAACAGGTTTAGATGAAAAAACTATTCAAAGTTTAAAATAAAGTTCAAAATGAACTTTTTTCTTATTTCAATAAATGTTACAATATTATTAGGGTGATTTAATTATGAAAAAAATAACAATGATAGATGGAAATAATTTAATGTTTAGAAGCTATTATGCAACTGCCTATAATGGCAACTTTATGAATAATAGTAAAGGTTTCCCAACCAATGCCTTATTTGGATTTGTAAACATGATTAATAAAATAATAAGTGAAGAAAAACCAGAATATATCTTAGTTGCTTTTGATAAAGGAAAAACCTTTAGACACGAACAGTATGAAGGGTATAAAGATGGTAGAGTAGAAACCCCAGATGAATTAAAAAAACAATTTCCAAAGGCCAAAGAATTATTAACTGCTATGGGTATAAAATACTACGAAATAGATAATTACGAAGCTGATGATATCATCGGTACCTTTGCCAAATTCTGTGATGATGACCCTGACTTTATTGGAACCATAGTTAGTAGTGATAAAGATTTACTCCAATTAATTTCAAATGATGTTGATATCAAACTATTAAAACAAAAAGATTATATTAGATATAATGAAAAAACATTTAAAGAAGATTATGGTATTGAACCGATAAATGTCATTGATTTAAAAGCCTTAATGGGTGACTCATCAGATAATATTCCAGGTGTTAAAGGAATAGGAGAAAAAACAGCTTTAAAATTACTTCATGAATATAAAAACCTAGATGGTATTTATAATAATATAGATAATATTAAAGGAAAACTCAAAGAAAAATTAATTACAGATAAAGAAAACGCCTATAAATCATATCATCTTGCCACTATCATCAAAGATGTCCCAATGGAAATATCCATAGAAAATACTAAATATCAAGGTGAAAACAAAGAAAAACTAACCAAATTGTATGAAGATTTAGAATTTTATTCATTCTTAAAAAAACTAAATACCAAAGAAGTTCCTAAAAAAGAAATAAATGTTCAGATAATAAGAAATGTAAATGACATTAAAATTGATGGAGATATAGCTATTTACCTAGAAATACTTGGTCAAAACTATCATAAAGCACCAATTTTAGGCATGGGAGTTTATAATGATAAAATAGCTTACTTTATTCCATTAGAAATACTAAAACAAAACCCTAAATTTCTGAAAGAAAATATTAAATATACCTATGATTTAAAAAAGACTATTGTTGCTTTAAAATGGCAAAATATCGATATTGAAAATGTCGCATTTGACACTATGATTGCCGGCGCACTACTTGACTACAATATGAAAGAAGATGTTGCCTATCTCGCAAATCAAATAGATTATAACTTAGAATTTTATGAAAAAATATATGGTAAAAACTCTAGCCTTAAAAAACCAGATGAAAATATAATAGCTAAAGAATGTGTAGATAGAGCTAAATTTATTTATGAAACAAAAAAATTTTTCCAAACTAAAATACAAGAAGAAAATGTTGAATACCTATATAATGAAATAGAACTTCCTCTTGCCACAGTCCTAGCTGATATGGAATTCACTGGTGTTAAAGTTGACGCTAATGTATTAAGAAACATAGGTGAAGATATCAAAATAAAATTAGAACTTTTAACTAAAGATATTTATAATAACGCTGGCTGCGAATTTAATATTTCATCTCCAAGTCAATTAAGTGAAGTCTTATTTGAAAAACTAAACCTTCCACATAAAAAGAAAACAGCTAGTGGTTATTCCACAGCTATTGACGTTTTAAAAAAATTAAAAGATAAACATCCAATAATAGGTCAAATAATTGAATACCGTAAACTAGCTAAAATATATGGAACTTATGTAGAAGGATTAATAAACACTATTCATGATGATAAAATTCATACCATTTATACCCAAAACTTAACGAGAACTGGTAGACTATCGTCAGTAGAACCTAACCTTCAAAATATTCCAGTTAGAGATGACTATGGAAGATTAATTAGAAAAGCTTTCATTCCAAATTATGATTATATACTAAGTGCCGATTATTCTCAAATAGAACTTCGTGTTCTTGCTCACATGGCTGACGTTCATGCGTTAAAAGAAGCTTTTCAAAATAAAATAGATATTCATTCAAAAACAGCTAGTGATATTTTTAAAGTTCCACTAGAACTTGTCACTAGCCAAATGCGTAGAGTAGCTAAAGCTGTCAATTTTGGTATTATTTATGGTATCAGTAGTTTTGGTTTAGCTGAAAATATTGGAATAAGACCAGCAGAAGCTAAAAATTTTATTGATACTTACCTAGAAACATATCCAGGAATAAAAGAATATATGGATAATTCCATTAATAAAGCTAAAAAGCAAGGCTATGTCACTACTTTATTTAATCGAAAAAGAAATATCCCTGAATTAAAAAACACTGTATATACAATTAGACAAAGTGGAGAAAGAATTGCTTTAAATACACCTATTCAAGGCACTGCCGCTGATATAATTAAATTAGCTATGGTCAAAGTTTATAAAGCATTAAAAGAAAATAACCTAAAAACTAAAATGATTATCCAAGTACATGATGAATTAATATTTGATGTTCCAAAAGAAGAATTAGAAAAAGTAAAACAAATAGTAACTCAAATAATGGATAATGTAACTAAATTAAGTGTCCCATTAGATATTGATATTAACATGGGTCAAAACTGGGCTGAGGCGAAATAATGAAAAGAAGAAGTAAAAATAAACAAAGAAATCTCTTCCTAACAGTATTAACCCTAATTATAATACTTTGTATCACATATCAAAATGAAATAAAAACATTTCTAACAGAGCCTTTAATTGAAAATCACACATACACATTAAATGATATTCCAAAATTTAGTGGAAAAGAATATATTCAAATAAATGACAATAAACCAAACTTTCAAGAAGAAGATTATAATAAACAAACTTTTGAAACATATAGTAATTTAGATTATTTAAATAGGGCTGGAACCGCTTTTGCCAAAGTTTCAAAAGAAACCATGCCTAAAGAAGAAAGAACATCCATCGGCATGATTAAACCATCAGGGTGGCATACAGTTAAATATGATATTGTAAGTGGTAAATATTTGTACAATAGATGTCATCTAATAGGCTATCAATTAACCGGTGAAAACGCTAATGAAAAAAATCTTATAACCTGTACAAGACAAATGAACACCGGTGCTATGCTAGACTTTGAAAATAAAGTAGCTGATTATATAAAAGAAACAAATAATTCAGTATTATATAGAGTAACTCCAATATATAAGGAAGCTAATTTACTCGCAAGTGGTGTTCAAATAGAAGCAAGTTCCGTAGAAGATAAATGTAAATCGCTTTGTTTCAATGTTTACATTTATAATGTCCAAGACGGAATAACAATTGATTATACAAATGGTGATAGTCATCTATCTTGATTTATAATCAAAATATTCCCAAATAACATAAATAATAAACTTAATTTGTTCAATAAAATAATCCATGGAAATTCCTCCTTTCATATATAAACATACGACGAAAGTAGAGGATTTCCTTTTTTTTCAGATAAAAAAGATAAGTTTAATCACTTATCTTATGCTATTTCTAGTTCACAAAAAATAATAATTAATCAAAAACTTAACATTATTTCTTTGTTAGTTTTTTTACCTTCTTGCCATTTGATTTATTAAACTCAAGGGTTGCCTCACCAACCGTTTTATCTTGATTTTGTTCATCTAACATAAATTCCATAAAGTCATAAGCAAGCTGCTGTGAAGTATTATATGATATATTATTTTCATCTAAATATTTCTGTGCATTATCTATATAAAATACATTTTTAGATGACATAATACCATCCATTAAAATATTGATTGCATATCCTTTTGAATTTATCAAAAAATTATACATTGCCTCTATATTACCAGAGTTTACAACCGCTTTAGCGCATTTTTCGATATAATTAACTAACTGAGATGAATTACTACAGTAGCAGAAGTATATTCCAACTTCCACAATCTTCATAGTCTGGTTTAATTCAAGTAACTTATTAACAATATTATCATTTAAAAAATTATAAGTCCTAATAAAATAGCTAATACTATCAGCTAATTGATGTTTAGAAAAACTTAATTTACTTTGGTCATCATACTGTGCTAAAGTATTTGAAATTTTATCTAAAAGCATAAATTTTAATGAATTATCCCTACATGAATCAACCACCGAAGCCATCATGTTTATATCATCTAAATTATCAAATTTTTCTACCGCATGTACTAGCGACGTAAATATGATAGGTAAATTGTCCCACTTAGTTATTCTAGCTAATTCAATAATATTTTTAGCATCATGACTATTAATAATTATATCGAAATATTTACCAATATCACCAATTTTTTTATCTGCTAACTCAAGAATATAAGCATATTTTCCATGTTGATCCTGACTATATCTTAAATCAGAAACATAACTGTTATCATCATCAGCTGTCATCAAAGCATCAACTAATTTATTTATCATTTCCTCATTTAGTAGTTTATTACACTCCTTAATAAATTCAAAAATTTCTGCATCTTTACCATTTTTAATAATATAATCTGTAAATATATTTATATCTCCAATATTATGGTTAACAAAATAAGACATGCACTCAATCTTACCCATATAAAATAAAGCGTACTCATTATCCGGTTTTTCCATAAAAGCAGCTATTAAATTATCAGTAGGTACATTTTCACACTTTTGAATAAATTGAACAATATCACTATAATTACCACGTTTTATTATGATATCAGAAATTTTGTCAATCGGTGCATTAGGAAAATTTTCAGCAGTATTGATAAAAAACTCTATAGGGATTGTATCGCCAAATCTCTCAATTATATAATCAAATGAGACACCATCAATATCTGAAATAAAATCATAAATATATTTATTTTTTTCGTTACTATCATAGAAAGAACTATAAGTTTTCACAATTGCTTCCGTTAATTTTTGTACTACTTCATCGGAAATTTCCCCATTCATACTAGCTGAGAAATCATATATATACTTAGCATTATTACTAGCAATAACTTTGTCAGCCCATTTTTTTATAAGTTCATTTGTTTCCATATTTTCTCCAATCATAATATTTTAAAAAGAAAAGTTAATTTTTAGGAATTAATTTTTCTTTACCACCCATATAAGGTCTTAAAACCTCAGGAATATTTACACTACCATCTTCATTTACATTGTTTTCCAAAAATGCAATCAAACCACGTGGAGTAGCAAGTACCGTATTATTCAAAGTAGTCACATACTCATTACCATTTTTAGTTTTCATACGTATTCCAAGTCTTCTAGCTTGTGCATCACCTAAAATAGAGCATGATCCAACCTCAAAATATTTGTTTTGTCTAGGACTAAACGCCTCAACATCACAAGACTTAACTTTTAAATCAGCTAAATCACCACTACAACACTCCAAAGTCCTAACTGGAATATCTAAACTTCTAAAAAACTCCACTGTGTACTTCCACATTTTTTCATAAAATTTCATACCATTTTCAGGTTTACATAAAACAACCATCTCTTGCTTCTCAAACTGATGAACTCTATATAAACCTCTTTCCTCAATACCATGAGCTCCAACTTCTTTCCTAAAACATGGTGAATAACTAGTCAAAGTAATTGGAAGTTCATCCTCTTTAATAATTTGTCCTTGAAATTTACCAATCATAGAATGCTCAGAAGTTCCAATTAAATATAAATCTTCATCTTCGATTTTATACATCATCGCATCCATTTCCTCAAAACTCATAACCCCATTTACAACCTCACTTCTAATCATAAAAGGGGGAATGCAGTAGGTAAAACCTTTATCAATCATGAAATCACGAGCATAACTAAGCATCGCAGAATGTAGTCTCGCTACATCACCCATCAAATAATAAAAGCCATTTCCACTAGTTCTACCTGCACTTTCCTTATCTAAACCATTAAGTCTCGCACAAATATCCGCATGATGAGGAATCTCAAATGATGGAATAACCGGTTCTCCAAACTTTTCTAACTCTACATTTTTAGAATCATCTTCACCAATTGGTACAGATGGATCCATAATATTTGGAATAACCATCATATCCTCATGAATTTTAGCTCTAAACTGTTCTTCTTTTTTCTCAAGTTCTAAAATTTCATCACCGTATTTACTAACTTCTTTTTTAACTTTTTCTGCCTCATCTTTTTTACCATCGCGCATTAAAGCGCCGATTAAGGCGCTTTTTTCATTCTTTTCTTTTCTAAGTTCATCACCTTTTAACTTAGCTTCACGGCACTTAATATCAAGTTCATATACTTCATCAACTAAAGGAAGTTTCTTGTCTTGAAACTTCTTTTTAATATTTTCCTTAACTAAATCTTTATTTTCACGTATTAATTTAATGTCAATCATCTTATCTCTCCTTCTAAATCATTCAAATATCCCATAATCTTCTCATATTGAGGTCTATATTTAACTTCAATTCTATTTAAATAATCATCTGTTACTTCAATATCATCTAAATTCATACTTTGTTCAATATCAGCTTTCTTAATTTGTAAAGCCATATTATTTTTACTACTAATAATTCTATTTATAAATTCATCATAAGATTCTCCTGCCTCTCTTGTCATTAAAACAACCGTTTTAACAACATCGCTTGGAAAACCAATTTCATTTAAATCATTAGCTGTAATATCTGTCTCTTTCATAATATTGTGCAAAAGCGAGGTAGCCTTTGCTTTGTCATCAGAAAATCTATCTGCCACCGACTTTAAATAATCTAAATAGGGAACACCAGATTTTCTTTTTTTACCAGCAAAAACTCGCTCACAAATTAAATAAGCTTTACCATAAAGATTCTCCGCATCCATAAACCCAGCGATTTCCTCTTTATTAAAATACTTTAACCAATTATTCATATTTCTACCTCCTTTTTAAAGCAAAAACAGCCTATTGTTAGGAGTATATGTAATACGGTACCATCCTATACGGCTGTCTTAATTATGATAACGGTCATCCCGGAAGTTTTTAACTTCTCTCAAAAGTAGATTCATATAAGTTTACCATCAGTTTGCACCACACCACTGACTCTCTAAAAAATAAAGCTTATATTACTATTCTTTGTCATCGATTTACTAACTTAATATTATCATTTTTTTAATGATTAGTCAACATTTAAAAATAAACATAAATCGTCTTTATGATTAATTTGTGATAATGTCTTAAGTGTTAATTTGCGAAAATGTCCTAGTAGTAATATTATATGTCACCGAG